>JACMPN010000208.1 GCA_014377495.1 Candidatus Sericytochromatia bacterium | reverse complement strand
TCGACGGCGTGCCGCTGCTGGTGCGTGCCGTGGATGCGCCGGATGCCGATGCCCTGCAGCAGATGGTCGTACAGTTGCGCCATGCCGTGGACGGCGTCGTCGTCCTGGCCGCCAACATCGTCGGCAAGGCGACCTTCGTTGCCGGTGTCGCCGCTCCTTACACCAAGCTGGGTCTAGCGGCCGGCAACCTGATCAAGGAGATCGCCCCGATCGCCGGGGCCCGTGGCGGTGGCAAGCCTGCCGTGGCCCGGGCCGGTGGCGGCACCGAACCGCAGCGGATCGGGGAAGCCCTCGATCGGGTCGAAGCCCTCGTCAAGGCGGCACTCAATGGGCAAAAGGCGCCGGTTTGAAACGCCTGATCGCCGTCACGGCTTTGTTGCTTGCCGTTGGCTGTGCGCCGGCCAAGAGTGACGCGGCCGCCAAGGCGACGTCCCTCGGCTCGGCCAGTCCCGACAGTGGGGATGCCGTCGATGCGGACGGGTCTCTGGCCCGCATCCGCAAAGCCGGGGTCCTGCGGGTCGGTGCCGACCTGCAATCGGGACTGCCCTTCTGGGCCCCGGGACATAACCCGGAGGATCCGCCCAACGGGTTTGAGGCCGGCCTGGCTGACGTCATCGCCCAGTCGCTCGGGGTGACGGCGAAAGCCGTACCGACCAAATGGATGTCCTTATTGCCCGGCTTGGCATCCGACCAGTACGACATCGTGCTGAACGGCATCGAAGCACCTTCCCCCGCCGATGCAGCCAAGCTGGACACCCTCTCGTTCAGCCGGCCGTACGTCAATGGCGGTGAATGGATCGTCGTCCCACCCGAAGACAAAACGTCGGAACGGTTGTCCGACCTCAAGGGCATGCACGTCGGCGTGGTCACGAACAGCGTCGACAGTGCCCTGTTGGAAGCCGCCAACAAGCAGCACAAGCTGGATATCAAGATCGTGACCAAGCCGGACACCAAAGAGTTGTTCAAACAACTGGAAGCCCGCTCGATCGAGGCGGCCCTGTTGCCACAGCCCATGGCGGCCCTGTTCCTCGTTCAAAACCCCACGTTCCGGCCGGCCGGCAAGCCGTTCATGGAAACGGGCTATGTGGTCGGCGCCAGGCGGGGGGATAAGGCCCTGCTGAATGCCATCGACGCCTGGCTGGCCAAGCGGGATGCCGACAAGGCTTACCAAACGCTGACCAAAAAATGGAAAATGACGGCAGGAGACTGATCAATGCAGATTCATGCCGAATTTACCGCGGACGACCGGATCACCCTGGAAATCAGTGGCCGGGGGATGATCATCCGCTACGAGTCCTTCCGCCAACTGGGCAAGGTCAATTACTCGGTCAAGGGGTACGAGCCGTTCTTCGAAGGTGAATGGCTGCCGATCGCCCGCTTCGACAACCGCAAGGGCACGGCCCAGCGCGAAGTCGTCCGGCCGACTCCCATGGCCTACTCGGCACTGGGTCTGCATTTCAAAGACCAGTGGGGCACCCTCACGCCCGTCGAACTGTTCGAAAAAGCGCTGGAGGACATCGCCGAAAACTGGGAAACCTACCGATCCAACTACGACGGGGCCCTACCGGCCGTCAGCGAGGATAAACGCAAGCAGGCCGCGTTCAACATCAAGTTGTTGCGACCCACGCTGCTGTTGCTGGTCACCGATGAGAACACCCGCAAAATAATGACGGAAGGCATGTCCTTCACGCCGATGCCCCGTGAAAACGACTGGCTGCTGGAGCAAAACACCCTGGCGATCAGCAAAATCTACAAAAAAGCCCTGCGGGGAGAGCTGACGTTCCGACAGATCGGCGACCATCGGCTCATCACCCATGCCCCCCATGAGATTGCGTTGGCGGATATCCCGGCACCGTCGACCCTCGACTTTTAACGTGTCTGTCGGACGCAGTTAGCCACATATCCCCTTGCGGCACCCTTCCCGGATCGGCCAGCATGCCGCCGGCACGTCCGGAGGACGTTCACCCATGAAACGCTCGCCACTCGTCATTCTGTTCGTTACGGTGTTCCTCGACCTGTTGGGCTTCGGGATGATCATCCCCTTGCTGCCGTTCTTCGGTGAGCATTTCGGGGCGTCACCCGTCCAGGTCGGCATGCTGATGGCCAGTTATTCATTGGCCCAGTTCCTCGTATCACCGATCCTCGGCGCCCTGTCGGACCGGCACGGCCGACGCCCCGTGCTGCTCTTCACCCTGGCCGGATCCATCGTCTGCATGATCGCCTTCGGTCTGGCCGGGAGTTTCTGGCAGTTGATCGCCGCCCGGGCCCTGGCTGGCGCTTTCGGCGGCACGGTGGGTGTGGCGCAGGCGTACATCGCTGACGTGACGACGCCGGAGACCCGGGCAAAAGGCATGGGCATGCTCGGCGCCGCCTTTGGCCTGGGCTTCGTTTTCGGTCCGGCCATGGGTGGCCTCCTCAGTCCCTACGGGTACTGGGTGCCATCTTTTGTGGCGGCGGGTCTGGCCGCTGCGAATTTGCTGTTTGCGATCACCAACCTGCCCGAAACCCGCCAACCGGGTGTGGCACCGGCGGCCCGTCGCTCGATCCTCAGCTTGCAGCACATCGGCCGGGCGATCGGCGTCCCGGTCCTGGGGACCCTATTTCTGATGCTCTTCGCCGTCGGCACGGCCTTTTCGGCGATGGAGTCCACCTTTGCCCTCTTCACGGAGCGGGTGTTTCAGTACACCGCTCGCGAAAATGGTTACGTCTTTGCCTACATCGGGGTGATGATCGTGATCATGCAGGGCGGTCTGATCGGCCGACTCGTCAAACGGTTCGGGGAACGGGCCCTGGTCATAACCGGATTGTTACTCCAGGCCGTCAGCCTGGCCGTTCTGCCGATCTCGACGAGTTTGCCGCTGCTGTTGATCACCATGGGCGTTTTGTCTTTGGGCAGTGGCATGGCATCTCCGAGCTTGTCGAGCCTGATCTCCCAGCATATCCCCGAAGCGGAACGGGGTGAGTTGCTGGGCACCTCGCAGTCACTGGCGAGTCTGGCCCGGATCGTCGGCCCTGTTGGCGGCGGCCTACTCTTTCAGTCCGCCGGCATCGGCTCCCCGTACTACGTGGGCGCCGCCCTGATGGGCCTTATGTGGATCGTCGGCATGATGGTTTTGCGATCGCCTAAGGGAGCAGTCACGCCAATTCCCTGATCTGGACCATCTGGCGCTCACGTGAACGGTGTGATGACCAAGGGGGAAACGGCGATGGGCGGCGAATTGGGTGACGTCACAACGATCACGACGTGTTTGGCCCCCGCACCAGCCGGGCATTGGCCGCGGTGATGCAGCGGGCCACCCCGGATGTGCAGGCGGCCGATGCCACCCTGCTCGCCTCGGCGGCATCCGCCCTGTTTGCCGCAGCGTCCGGCGAACTTTCCAAAGACCAGGTGACGGCAGCTTCAGGCAGGTGGTCACAGGTCAGATCGCCGAAACCACGAAACCTGCGCCGTTGGGCCCCGTCGAGATCGCCACGCTGAACCAGATCGGTGCGATGGCTGCAACCATTGCGGCGACAGAGGGCACGACACCGGCACAGGCCACGGCCGAGTTCAGTCGCCTGACGAAGATGGCTGTCCATCTGATGCAGCATGGGCACCCGCTCGAGGGTGGCACACTGATCGCCTTGCTGGCCAACCTCCATGCCCAATCCCTGAGACAACCGGCGGACACGGCAGCGGCATATGCCGCCCTCATTGGTCTGCACCAGGCGGTTCAGGGCATGCTTCACCCAACCCACTGAGTCCGACGTCTTGGCCGACCCGACGTCGCGGCTCAGACGAACAGGCAGCTGTCGCCAAAACTGAAGAAGCGATACTGCTGCGCCACGGCCTCGGGATAGGCGGACAGGATCCGTTCCCGTCCGGCCAGGCTGCTGATCATCATCAGCAGGGTGGACTTGGGCAGGTGAAAGTTCGTCATCAGGCCGTCGATGGCCTGAAACGCATAACCCGGATAGATGAAAATGTCCGTCTCGCCCTGACAGGCCTGTAACGCGCCAAACCGGTGCATCACGCTCTCCAGGGTGCGGACGACGGTCGTACCCACGGCGACGATGCGGCGACCCGGTTGCCGGTGATGCGCCCGCAGCAACGCTGCCGTCGCTTCGGAAATGACGTACGTCTCGGCATGCATCGGATGGTCCAGGATGTTATCCGTCGACACGGGACGAAAGGTGCCGATGCCCACGTGCAGGGTGATGTGGGCCTGGGCCACGCCTTGGGCCTCCAAGGCCGCCAGGAGTTCAGGTGTGAAATGCAGACCGGCCGTCGGCGCTGCCACACTGCCCGTTTCCTGGGCATAGACCGTGTTGTAGCGATCTTTGTCCTGCAGTTTTTCGCCAATGTATGGCGGCAATGGGACTTCGCCGATCAGCTCCAGCAGGTCCCAGAAATTCCCCTCGTGCTGGAAGCGCACGATCCGCTCACCGGTCGGTGTGGCGGCCACGATCACGGCCTCCAGTTCCCCATTGGGACCGAAGACGACCCGCTGACCCGGACGCAGCCGTTTACCGGGCCGCACCATGGACAGCCAGGTGCCATCCGCCAGGGGCCGCAACAGGAGGAACTCGACGGCGCCGCCCGAGGGCTTCGTGCCAAGCAACCGGGCCGGGAACACCTTCGTGTTGTTGAAAACCAGCAGATCCCCAGGGCGCAGGTACGCCGGCAACTGGTTCACGCCCGTATGCACGATCTCGCCGCCGTCCAGGGGCACGACCATCATCCGGGCCGCATCCCTGGGCTCGATCGGAGATTGGGCGATCAGGCCGTCGGGCAACAGATAGTCGTAACTCTCTGCCAGCAGATCTGCCGGTGCGGCACCGGGCAGGGGGATCCGTCTCGTCATGGCATCGCCCGGCCCTTCGGATGCCGACACGGCGGGATTAGCGCGCGCTGATCTGGTGTGCACCACTGGCCGCCTGTAACAATGAACCAGGATAAAAGTGGCTCAGGATCTGCTTGTACGTGAACCCTTTGTCCGCCATGCCCCGGGCGCCCCACTGGGACATGCCGAGACCATGGCCCCAGCCCCGACCGGCGAACTGGAAGTAGGCCCCGGTGCCGGCCAGCCCGTGCGCCTGGGCACCGGCCTTGCCGACATTGAAGAAGGTACTGTGCAGGCCGATCGCAAACCGCAACTTGCTGGCTTCGAACGTGGCCGTGCCACCGGTGCCTTTGGCCTGTAGCGTTTTCACCCGGCCGATCGGTGTCCGCCCAATGGATGTCAACTCGATCACCCGGCCGACATTGATGCCGATTTTGTCCAGGGCGGCCGCCAACTGTGAGGCGGAGTAGGTCAGGTGCCAGATGTGCCGGGGCGCCGCCTGATCGAAATCGACCACAGCCCGGATGTAGGGCAGATCCTGTTTCCAGAGGTCGGAGGAATTGTCCGTGTAGCCGCCGCTGTTGGCATGGAAATAGGCCATGATCGGTTTGCCCTCGTAAGAGAGGAACTCACCGGCGGTGGCTGCCACGGCGCCATTCGTGGCGGCCGTCTCGACGGCCGCCCCGTCATAGACCTGGCAATGCGTCGTCCGGCACAGGTCGTAGCCCTTGGCAGCCGATTGACCGAGGTTGTGTAAGGCATAGGTACGGGCGGCGATCGCCTGGGCCTTCAGGGCTTCATGCTCCCAGCCAGCCGGCATCTCGCCGGGGACGACGCCAAAGAGATACTCCTCCAGCGGCAGCACGTTCACCGCCGTCAAAGTCCCACCCGCACTGGGGACCAGTTCCAGCCCGCCACGAAACCAGGCGCTTTGCGAAAAGACCAAAGGAACCTTGCCGGCGTTGTTGCCCGGCTTGAGCGAAACTCGGCCCTTCATGGGGCCGATGTTGGTCCCGGTGGGCGAGATCAGGACGATGCCCCGGCTGGTGGCCCGGGCTTGCCAGGCGTCCAGGGTATTCAGCGTGGCCACCGTCTTGCCGTCGTGCGTGGCAACATAAGGCACGCTGCCGCTGAGCAGGACGCTGGGGACTTCGAGCGACACCCCGATGCGGACCAGCTGAGAGGCAGCGGCGGCGTGGGCCGCAGGCAGCCACGGGGATGCACCCGCCATCACGGACGCCGACACCACAACGCCCAAGGCCGCAGCCCAACGCCACTGTTTCACGGAATACCTCCACGTCGTCACCGTTGTCGGAAAATCAGGTTCAGCACCAGCGTCAGCAGCAGGCTGAGGACAATGCTCGTCGCCAGGGGCAGGTAAACGGTGACGTTTCCCCGCCGCCAGACAAAGTCGCCGGGCAGCTTGGTCAGACCCGTCACCTGACCGAAGATCCAGACCAGGATACCCATGACTGCCAGCAGGCCGCCGGCAACCATCAACCATTTTCCCACATTGGCCAATGAATTCACGGCCGTCTCCCGCCTGTTCAGGCGTTGGCAAGCTCTCCCTGGATATTACGGATCTTTGTGATCAGCATGTCCAGTGCCACAGCGTTATTGCCGCCTTCGGGAATCACGATGTCGGCGTACCGCTTGCTCGGCTCGACAAACTCCATGTGCATGGGGCGCACCGTGTTCAGGTATTGATCGACGACCGAATCGATGGTCCGGCCCCGTTCCTTCAAGTCCCGCACGATGCGGCGGATAATCCGGATGTCGGGGTCCGTATCGACGAACACCTTGATGTCCATCAGGTCCCGCAGCCGCGAATCGGCAAAGACAAGGATCCCCTCGATAAGGATGACCGGCCCAGGCGCGACATGCTCCCGCTCGGCGGACCGGGCGTGGCTGGCAAAGTCGTAGATTGGTTTTTCAATGGCCTCACCGGCGATCAACTGGTGCAGGTGCATCATCAGCAGATCCGTATCATAGGAGTCGGGGTGATCGTAGTTCACTTTGGCCCGCATGGCCGCTGGCATGGCATGCAGGTCAAAATAGTAGGAATCGTGCTGCACATAGACGACCCGGTCCCGACCCACCTGCTCCAGGACATTGCGGGCAATCGTCGATTTGCCGGACCCGGTCCCGCCTGCAACGCCAATGATGAAAGGCCGTGCCATCAACTCTATTTCCTCTCGGTTGCGATTAGGCTGCGTTTTCAGTCGTGGCGAACAGGGCATCCACGAACAGACTGGGATCAAACTCCCGCAAATCTTCCAGGCCCTCGCCCACGCCCAGCAGGCGGATGGGCAAGCCCAGGCTTTCCTTGATGCCAAAGATGACGCCACCCTTGGCCGTGCCATCCAGCTTGGTCAGGATGACCCCCGTCAGAGGCGTCGCCTGGCCAAATACCTCCGCCTGGCGCAGACCGTTCTGGCCCGTCGTGGCATCGAGCACCAGCAGCGATTCGACGATGGCATCGGGGGCTTCACGCTCGATGATCCGGCGGATCTTGCGGAGCTCTTCCATCAGGTTGTGTTTCGTGTGCAGCCGGCCGGCCGTATCGACGATCAGGGCTTCGACGCCCCGAGCTTTGGCCGCCTGGATGGCATCAAAGACAACGGCTGCGGCATCGCCGCCCTCGGCATGGCGGATCAGCTCGACCCCGGCCCGATTGGCCCAGACCTCCAGCTGATCGACAGCCGCCGCCCGAAAGGTATCGGCCGCCGCCAGCAGGACCTTGTAGTCGTTCAGGCGGAATTTGGCGGCGATCTTGCCGGTCGTCGTCGTCTTGCCGACACCGTTGACGCCGACCATCAGAAAAATGGTCAACTTGCCACGTTCAGCTGTGATTGGCGTGATTCCGTCGGCCAGGCGATCGGACAGGTACGTGCGCAGGGCCGGGACCACTTCCGCGGGGAGGAACCGGGCGTCTTTGGCCTTGCCCCGCAAAAAGGTCAATACCTCGTCCGTCGTTTTGGGCCCAACGTCGCTCGACAGAAGAATTTCTTCCAGTTCTTCGAGCATTTCCTCATCGATGCGGGTCCGGCCATAGGTCAGCCGATGCACCCGGGAGACCAGTCCCTGCCGGGTCTGGCTGAGCCGGTCACTGAGCCGGTCGAACCAGCTGTCACGCTCGGCCTGCTCGGCCGCTTGCGCCGCTGCAATCACCACTGCGGCTTCGGCAGCCAGCAGCTCGGCATCAACCGCCAGGATGGCGTCAGCCTGCGGCGCCTCGT
>JACMPN010000207.1 GCA_014377495.1 Candidatus Sericytochromatia bacterium | reverse complement strand
TCGGCCATGTCGGACGTGCCGGCGGTCCGGTGGGCCAGCAGGCGGGCGAGCAGTTCGGCCTGGCGATCGGGCGTCACGGCGGCCCCCCCGCCAGGGCGGCGGCGGCCAGGAACCGGTTGATCGTCTCGTGAAAGGCGATGATGCCGGGCTCACGGAGCCCGAAGCGGAAACCGGGCAGCAACCCCGTCTCCAGCCCCTCGGTGATCGTGTCGACGATCCGCATGTCCTCTTCGAGGGCCGCCACGTCCCGGGACCGGGACAACGCCCAGATGTCCGGCCATTGGCCGCCCTGGGCCAGCTCGGGCACCAGTAGGGTCTGCACGATGCGGGTCTCGTTCACCCGGCCCGGGTAGACCCGCTGCCACATCAGGCGGTCCGGATCGACGCTGAGCTGCGTGTTTGGAAAGATGAAGTAGGTGAAATAGGCACAGGGCCGCAGGCGCCAACGTTTGCGGTCGACCTTGGGCAGCTGGTCGATGGTGTGCCGGGGCCCGATGAAGCGGGTGTGCGGGCCGACCTGATCGACGAGGATACCATCGTCCCGGACGCCGGTGACGAGGGCGCTGTGGGCATGATGGACGTGGTAGCTCTCGAGGAAGTTTTCCGTGTAGAGCTTCCAGTTTCCGGCAAACGGGCGCTCGTAGGGCGGCAAGGTGACGTGCCGCTCCAGGTCCAGCTCGGCGATTTCCGGGGCCATGGCCCCGAGGTAGGCGTCCACGTCGATCCGACCCGCCGGATCCAGGACCGCCCAGATCAGGCCGAAGCGCTCTTGGGCGGGCAGGCGGACGAGCCCGTGCGTGGCCGTGTCCGTGTCTGCAAAGCATTCGCCGTGCGTGACGTGCCGCAGATCGCCCGTATTCCCGTAGGTCCAGCCATGATAGGGACAGGCAAAGGCGTGCCGGTCCCGGCCCTGGCCGGCACTGACGAGGCGGGCCCCCCGATGGCGGCAGCGGTTCTCGAAGACGTGCACGGCGCCGTCGGCGTCGCGGGTGATCAGCAACGGCGTCCCGTAGTCGTCGCAGGTCAGGTAGTCCCCGGGGCGGGGCAACTCGGAGGATGGTGCCAGGACGAGCGGCAGGCTGCGGAACAGGGCCTGGTATTCCCGCCCGAACTGGTCGGCCGATTGATACAGGTGGGCCGGGACGATCCGCTCGGCGGCGGCCATGTCGGCGGGGCCGGCGGCACGGTGGGCGAGAAGGCGGTCGAGGAGCGCCAACTGCAGTTCGGGGGTCATGGCGTCATCCCGGGCACGGAGTCGATCGTGGCATGGAAGGCCTGGACGGCCACCTCGTTGCGCCCACGGCGGACCTGAAGCAGCAGGCCCGCCTGCAGGCCGGCCTGGACCCGCTCCACGGCGCCCAGATCCTCCTCCAGTCCGGCGACGCCCAGGCGGCGGTGGCGTTCCCAGTGCGCTGCCAGGGCCTCGCTTTGGGCCGTTTCGGGGATGAGCAGGGTCCAGCGCACCCGGGTGGATCCGACGTCCAGCGGATCGACCCGGAACCAGACGACGTGGTCGGCGTTGACGAACAGGGCCGTGTTCGGGAACACGAAGTAGCAGATCGCCGCCACGGGTCGCAACCGCCAGCGCCGGGGCGGCACGGCGGCAAGGGCCTGCAGTCCGGGGCCAGGCTGTACCAGCCGCTGGTGCCGGCCGAAGGCATCCCAGACCATCACTTTGCCTGTGACGACCTGACTGACTGTCTCGTTGTGCACGAAGGGGATGTGATAGTCCTCCAGGAAACTGTCGACGACGAGCTTCCAGTTTGCGGCGACGACCCGCTCATACCCCGGGCCCGGCACATGGGTGTCCAGGGACAGGGCCGTGAGATCCGGGGCCAGACCGCCCAGAAACGCCCGGAGATCGTCGGCGGGGGTTGGGTTCCGCTGCACCCAGATCAGACCGGCCTGTTCCTGCACCGGCAGTGTGACCAGGCCCTGGACCGAGCGGTCGAGTCCGGGAAAACACTCGGGGTGCGTGGCGTGCCGCAGCTGGCCGTCATGGCCATAGGTCCAACCGTGATACGGGCAGACAAAGGCCTGTCGGCGGGACCCGCCCGACTCGCTCACCAGGCGGGCGCCACGGTGCGTGCAGGCGTTCAGCATGGCATGCAGGCCACCGTCAGGTCCCCTGGTCACCAGCAGGGGAAACCGATGATCGTTCGTCGTCAGGAAATCGCCCGACTGCGGGACGAGGGCCCGTGGCCCGAGTGCCAGCGGCTGGTTCCGGAAAAGGGCTTGCTGCTCTCGGGCGAAGCGTTCGGCAGACAGATAGGCGTCGACGCTGCCCGTGACCTCGTCGGGGGCCAGGTCACTGGTCCCGGCGGCCAGATGGGCCAGAGCCCGGCCGATCAGGTGCTGTTGCAGTTCGGGGGTCACGAGAGGGTTCTCCCTGCCGGCCGGTGGGCAGTTGCGATCGTCACGGTGCCCCCACCATTTCGGTCAGGGTCTGGTGAAAGGTGCTGAGCAACTGCTCGTTGCGGCCGAAGGTGAGCCGGTCGAGGCCGCCGGCACGCAGGGTGTCTCCGACCTGCTCGCCCAAGGCAAAGTCCTCGCCCAGCACGGCCACGTTCCAGTCCCGGAAGACGTCCCAATGGCTGGACATGTGGGCCGTGCCACTGGGGATGAGCAGGCTGAGCCGGGCCCGGCTGGCACCGGCCGCTTCCGGAAAGACCTGCAGGAGCACCCCGTGATCCTGCTGCACGGACCAGAAGGTGTTCGGAAAGAGGAAATAGGTCGTCGAGGCGTGGGGCCTGAGCCGCCAGCGCCGACGCTCAGCCCCGGCCAGCACCGCCAGGGTCCGCAAGGGCACCACCATGCGGGCGTGGGGGCCGAACCGGTCGATGACGGTCGCCTCCCCGGCCTGGATGGCGTTGAACGTCGCATCGTGGGCGTTTCGGAAATGATAGGTTTCCAGACCGCCTTCGACGAGGGTCTTCCAGTTGGCCCGGCACGTCCAGTCATGAGGCCGATAAGCCGCATAGCCGTCGAAGCCCCAGCCGGCGAGTTCCGGGGCGAGACCAGCCAGATAGGTGTCGAGATCCAGTTCGGCGCCGGGTTGGAGGATGGTCCAGATCAGTCCGAACCGTTCGGCCACCGGCAGAGACACCAGGCCCCGGTCGGCTTTGGCGGTGTTGGGAAACCCCTCGGCCTGGGTGATGTGGCGCAACTGTCCGTCGTTGCCGAAGACCCAGCCGTGATAGGGACAGGCGAACACCCGCTGGCCATGGCCGCCGGCCTCGCCAACGAGGCGGGCGCCGCGGTGGGTGCAGGCGTTCAGGAAGGCATGCAGCGTCCCGTCGTCGGCGCGGGTGACCAGGATCGGCACGTGGTAGTCGTTGGCCGTGAAGAAATCGCCTGGGATGGCCACGGCATCGGCAGTCCCGATGATGATCGGCACGTGACGGAAGACGTGGCGTTGTTCCTGGTCAAAACGCCCCGGCGATATGTGCGATTCGGTGGAAATGCTCTGGGCGTCAGCCGCCAGGTCCGGCAGGCCCTGTGCCAGGTTGGCAAAAAGCCGGTCGATTATCAGCTGCTGTAGCTCTGGGGTCATGAAACGACGCCTTTGGGATTTTCAGGGCCAAGAGAAGCATAGCACCGCCGTGAAAGGTCGATCAGTCGAACGGTGAGGGTTCCGCAGGGTGGTCGGCGGTGTACCGGTACAGGCGAGTCTCCGGCCAGATCCGGCCCAGGCGGCCGAGGCCGGCCGGGTCGCCCGTGGCCGTGCCGAGATACACGGCATCGGCGACGCTCTGCTCGCCCAAGGCGATCGCTGTCAGGGCGGTGATCTGCAGGACGACTTCGGCGGGCAGCGACGTCTCCTGCCATGCCTGCAATCGACCCTCCGCCCATGCCACTGAGACGCAGGCCGGCCACTGGGCCAGCGGGTCGATGATCCCCAGGCGGATGGCGCCGGCCGGTTCCGCATAGCGCAGGGCGCCCAGAAAGGCGGCGGGTCGGCCCGCCCGCACGTGCGTGCTGCGGTCGGGCGCTGCTGATCGGGCATCGAAACCCTGCGCCACGGCGAGGTAAGGCTGATCGGCCGGCAGTGTCTCGACGCTGACGGTGAGGCCCCGGCCGTGCAGATGGGCGAGATAGCCGATCCAGGCCCCGAAGGCGTCCCGGCTTTCGTCCACCCATTCGTCGACGACTGCGGCCGTCCGGTCAGGGCTGATGTGCAGCCGCAGGTAGCCATCCAGCCCGCCGCCGGCCTCATGCACGACGAGGCGCCTGTCGTCCGTGGCGGTCAGCCAGGCGTCCCAGGCGGCCGTATCACGCACGGTCGGACCAGTCCATGCGGCCCGGCAACGCTCGGCCAGGGCGACCAGCGCCGCCCGGTCGGCAGGCACATAGGGGCGGATATCGGCTATTTCCGGCCACGGGCTGGCGATCGGCAACGGGAAACGGAAGTGCAGCCCATTGCTGAACGGGACGAAGCCGCTGTCGGCGGTGTCGGCATGGGCCGGGCGCCAAAAGAGCAGGGCCGCCTCCGGATGGGCCGCCGCGGCGGTGAGCAGGGCGTGCCGGTGTCCGCTGTGGCGCTGGCCGGGATGTACGGCCACATGCTGCACGATGCGGACCGGGGCCGGGCGGCCCATCACCCAGGCCTGTTCGTCCCACCAGAGCCCGACGGCAGCGAGGTCGCCCCCTGATTTGATGACGGCGCCTGCCGTCCGGGCGCTGCGGTGCGGGGCAGTATGACCGCCCGTCGTCCACCAGGCTTCGATGGCCGTCCAGTCGTCCGAGGTGAGTGGCTGCAGGGTGGGTCCGGCTGTCCGGGCGGTCAGTTGCGGCCGATGGCCCTGTAGCCACTGCCTCAACCGGCCTGTATGGGCCTGCGGATCGAACCCGGACGGCGGGACAAAGGGAGCCGGGTCGGCGTGGACGACCAACTCAGGCCAGCGGGCGGCCTCGACGTCTGGTTCATGCCGCCCGGCATAGCGGCTGCGGGACCCCCAGGGCCTGTCCGTGCCGGGGCCGAGCAGCCCTTCCGGCGCCGAATCGACCAGTTTCAGGCCGAAATCCAGGGGGCGGGCGGCGTTTTTCTGCATGAGCACGAACACCTGATCGTCGTGGCGAACAGCCTGGATCGGCACGCCGGCTTGGCGGCACCGTTCCAGCAAGCCCCCCAGGTCCAGGCCGTGCGGCAGGATCAGGCGCCGCAGCATGGGCAGGTGGTAAAAAGGCGGCATCAGCTCGTCAAAATGGATGACGGCGACCCCGCCGTGGCCCAGGGCCCGGTAGACTTTTTCCAGGAACCCCAGTTTGTCACGGACGTACATCAGGGCCGTCGAGCTGACGGCGACGTGCACGCTGTCCGGTGCCAGGTCCCAGACGGCGTCGTCCAGGTTTTGGCGGACGAAACGCACCGGCAGTGGACCGGGCTGTGGACCGCCGCTGCCGGTGATCTCGGCCTGAAATCGGCGGGTGACGTGGGCCAGCCGTGCCGGGCTGTCGGGAAAGCGGTCGAAGGGCATCGGGCGCAGCCGCGCCCCTGTGGTGGGGGCCGGGACGGGGGCACTGTCGCCGAGATCGAACCCGACGTAGGTGCAGGGCAGGCCCAGGGAAACGGTCAGATTGGCGAGTGCCAGCAGGGCCACGCCATGGCCGCAGCCAAAGTCGGCGCCCGTGATGACCTGACCGGGGCGGGCGAGCACCTGCCGATGCACGGCGGCCGCCCAGGAGTCTGTTTGCCAGGGTGCCACTTGCGGCAGCCGGAAGAGTAGCTGGTCATATTCCGGCAGGCCCCGTCGGCGGCTTTTCTGGAAGGTGCCGTTGATCTTGTCACGCCAGAGCGTCTGCAGGTCGAGCGCCCACGGCGGGCTTGGGGCCTCTGTGGGGCCGTGTGCGTGCATCTTGTCGGGAATCCTGCCTGTCGGCGCCTTCGGGCGAGCGGCCTCTGATCGTAGCCTTTGTGGCGGGCCCCGGTCAACGGCTGCTTTGGCCTGCCTGGGCTATACTAGGTGAGGCCATTCTTTGTGGCGCCGCCCTGGATCCGGGTCTCCGACCCCGTGTCGCTGGCGGACGCCGGAGCAGGACACCACGATGATTTCCTCCGACGACGAGGCGCTCTGCTGGCGGCCGGAAGTCGTCGCCGAACCCCTGATCGACCGCTGGTACGCCTGGCATGTCCTGCTTTCACCGGCGACGGCGGCCCTGTTCCTCGTCCATGCCCACCTACGCATCCTCCAGACCTTTGTCCAGGATCCCGACATCCACCTGCGGGCCCGCCAAAATCCGGCGATGCGCAGTGGGCCGTTCATGGACCACGGTGCCGAGCGCCGTGACGAAGTCGCTGCACTGCTCGAGCAGACGACAGGCGCGCAGGGCCCCCAACTGGCGCTGGCCGAAGCCCTCGGCAGCCTCGCCCGGCAGCTGGCCGAGGTGCAGGGCGGCACCATGGAAAGCCATTATGCCGACGTCCC
>JACMPN010000206.1 GCA_014377495.1 Candidatus Sericytochromatia bacterium | reverse complement strand
TCCCGGCCTCGAAGAACCCTTGTACGGCGATTACGTCGTCATCCTGGGGCCGCATTTCAAACCCTAGCCCAATTTAGTGAGCCCGATTGGTGCCACGGGCGGCGGAGTCCGCTGGGCGGCCACTGGCAACGCTGCCAGGACCGTTTCCCAGGTGGCGGACAGCATGCCGTGGGTCTCTGCCGCCACCGCCCCGGCGGCACCGTGCCACCAGACGGCCGTCCGGGCGGCATCCGTGGCGCCCAACCCCTGGGCCAGCAGGGCGGCGATCAGGCCGGTCAGCAGATCGCCCGAGCCGCCTCTGGCCAGGGCCGGAGAGCCGCTCACATTCACCCATTGGGGGCCGTTCGGTGACCCGATCAAGGTTCTGGCCCCTTTGAGCACGACGACGGCGGCCGTGCGATCCACCAGCCGCTCGAGGGCGCCCCAGCGGTCCGCCTGCAACTCCTCGCTGCCGATACCGAGCCAGCGGCCCGCTTCGCCGGCGTGGGGCGTCAGCACGGTCGGCGCCGACCGGTGCCAGACCCATTCCGGATGGGCACAGGCGACGTTCAGCGCATCGGCGTCCAGGATGACCGGCTGTTTGGCCGTCCGCAACAGCCGCTCGACCAACAGGGCCGTGGCGGACGACTGTCCCAGGCCCGGTCCGACGGCGATCACGTCGGCACGGTTGAGCATGTCATCCCAATCGGTCCCCTGGGACGGCACCTGCGGGCGGAACATCGCCGCCGGAAACCGGCTGGCCATCGCAGGGATCATCGTCTCGGGCACACAGGCCGTCACGTAACCGGCCCCACCGGCCAGGGCTGCCGCCGTCGCCAGCTGGATCGCCCCGGGCATGGTGGGGCTGCCCCCGATCAGCAGCACCCGGCCGAATTGCCCCTTGTGGGCTTGCGGCGCCCGTTCGACCGGCAATAGCCGTTGGGCGTCCGGGGGCCAGGATACCCGGCGCCCGCTGATGTGACCGGCCTGGGGCGGGATGCCGATGTCGGCCACCCAGAGCTCGCCGACCCAGGCCAACGACGGATCGCTCAAAAGACCAGGCTTTGGCCAGCCCAGCGCCACCGTCCACGAGGCCCTGACAGCAATCCCCAGGACGCCACCCAGATCGGCCTGCACACCCGACGGCACGTCCAGAGCCAGGACCGGCAGGCCGCAGGCGTTCAGCAAGGCGATTACGTCGGCCGGCAAGCCTTCGACCGGTCTGTCCAGGCCGATCCCGAACAGGCCATCGATGACCAGATCGCAGGCCGTCAGGTCGGCAGCGAGGCCAGCCAGATCGTCCAGGGGCGTCAACGATAGCGGCCAGCCCTGCAAAATGGCGGTCTGCTGGATCGTCTCCGCCGACCGGGGCGGTAGGGCGCGCACGCGCACGGCCTTGCCCTGGGCGGCAAGCATGCGGGCCATGGCCAGCGCATCACCGCCGTTGTTGCCGCTGCCGGCCAGGATCAGGATGTGATTGGCCCCATCGCCGGCAGCGGGGGCGACGGTATGCAACAGGGTGACGGCGGCCCAGGCGGCCCGCTCCATGAGCACGAGGGCGGGGATCCCCAGCCCGGCGATCGCTTCATTGTCGCAGCCCCGCATCTCGGCGACGGACAGGACGGGCATGACGGTCGGGGCGGGCATGGGCGAACCTCCGCAGGCGCTGGGCGAGGGGGACAGTGTCCAGACTAGCGTATGCCAGCCATACCGGTGAGCGGCCAATTGATGTCGCGGGCTGACCGTGCGGACGAATGCTGCGATAATGCGCTCCGTCGGGTCGAATGGCCTGCAGCATGGTCATCCCGGAGGAACGACACCACTATGGAACGCGTCCGTGGCCAAACCTATTGGATGCCGACCGGCAGCTGTAACATCGGCATCTTCATGATCGGTAGCAAAAGCTGCGTGCTCATCGATGCCGGCGGGACCACCGAGGAGGCCGAGGCGATTCTGGCCACCCTGGCCGAAAAGAACATTAAGCCGGAAGCTCTGCTGATCACCCATGTGCACGGCGACAATGCCGGCGGTGCGGCCCACCTGCGCAAACGCGCCGACCTCAAGGTGTATGCCCCGGTCAACGAAAAGCTGTTTCTGGAAAATCCCAAGGCCGCCAAACACCTCAGTCAAGGCGGTCCGATCGGTGAAGAGGCCACGTTCAAGGGCTTTACGCCCTGCCTGTGTGCCGGCGTGATCAAGCCCGGCACTGACTGGGTCGCCTCGAACGGCAAGACGTTCACGATCCTGGACATGGCCGGTCATTCGCCGGGTCAGGTGGGGATCGTCACGCCGGACCTGGTCTGTTTTTGTGGTGACGCCATCGCCTCCCTGCAGGACCTCAAGTATTGTTTCATCCCCGTCTTCAGTGACCTGCCCAAGGGCAAGGACACGCTGCGGTTTCTCGGCAAATCCCCCTACTCGATTTTCGTGCCGACCCATGGCCCGATTTATGACTTTTCCATCAATGACGAGGTCAACCTCAACCTCGCCCAACTGGCCCTGCTGGAACGCAATGTCTTCCTGCACCTGGGTCAGCCCCTCACCCTGGACGAGCTGGTGGCCTATGTGATGACCAGCTTCGGGCTGCCGGACTCCGTCGCCGTGATGTACCGCCTGAACACTTGCCTGCCGACGTATCTTTCCGAGTTGGTCAAATCACAGCGGATCAAGAGCGTCCTCGAGGGTGGCAAGACCCGTTATTTCTATACGGAATGAGCGGTCCGGCTGTTTGACGGCCATGCGGGCGGGCTTCTAAAATAAATCAGTCCAGGCTGCCCTATCCAGCCGGCAGGCCGCTTGAATCGGTCGTCGGTGGCGACAGGCCGTGTCCCGCAGATGACCCTGTTCGCCATGAGGACTTCATTCCCATGACCCGGAAAATCGACCCTGCCCCGGTCGGCCCCGACCGGCTGATCGCGACCCTGCCTGCGTTGTCGTGGGCATCCGCCGGGCCCCGCTTTGGCGGTTGATCAGCCCGAAATCCTGCCCGCATTACGGGCGGTCCGCTCGCTTGATGATGAGGAGCGGGCTTTGCTGCGTCGGCACCAGCGGTGGCTGTACCGGGTGACGGCGTTGGTCTGTCTCGCCTTCCTGTTTGCCCATGGGGCCGCCATCCTCCTGGCGGTGGCCCTATCGCCCGCATCGTGGCGTAGCTCGCTGGTTACGGTCCTGTTGGTGGCCATGGGTCTGGAGTCCCTGGTTTTCGGGGGTGTAGCCCTGAGCCTGCTCAACCGGATCCGTCAGGACCTGCGGTCCGGCTTGGTCTCGGAGATCAACGGCGTGCTCAGCCCGATGCACCCTCACGGGCAGGGCTTTGGGGCCGAGGTCGGCGAGGTGTGGCTGTTGATGAGTCCGCATCAGGCAGAAGGCCTGCAGCCGGGGCAGCGGACGACGGTGGCCATGGCTTCCTGCGCGCGGACCATCTTGCGGATCAATGGACGTCTCGCCCCCCGGAACGGGCAAATCGTCTAAACGGGCAAATCGTCTAAGCGGGCAAATCGTCTCAACGGGCAAATCGTCTCAGCGGAAAGGTTGTGTGATCGGCCAAAGCGTCTCAACGGCTGCCTCTCCCCAGAACCGAATTGGCACAGGCGCCAGAAGAAGCGCTCTGCGACTTGTGTCGGGCTGGCCAAGCGAAGGGGCCCGACACCATGGCAGACTGCGTCCAAAGGAGATTGCCATGTCGTCCGCTGAGTTCTTGCCGTTGGGCGAGCTGCGGCTCCGGGAAACCGTTGACGGTACCGGAGCGGTGCTCGTCGTCGTCGGCAGCCTTGTGTTTGGCAATGCCGACACCTTCCGCCAAGCCATCCAGCGGCTGATCAGGCAGTCTCCCGGCCGCATGACCCTCGACCTGCGGCAGACGAGTTTCATCGATTCGAGCGGCCTGGGGGCCCTTGTCGCCACCCGGCGGCTGGCCCAGGAGCAGAACATCGAGCTAATTCTCTGGGGTCTGCGTCCCCAGGTGCGGCGCATCTTCGAGATGGTTCATGCCCTTGAGCTGTTCAGCATTGTCGAACCGGCGGACTCTACCGAACGCAGCGCCTAATCGGTCTTAAAAGGATGTTGCCACCGTTTGCAGGGGATGGTTTGGCAGCGGCTTGGGCGGCCCGTCTGCTAGGAGGTGCGTGACGACAGGTCCTGATGGACCTTAGGAGGGCCCGACGACTCAGACGGGCTGTCCAAGCTGCTGCCAAGCCGTCCCCTAGTTGAGGGCTTCGCCGGTCCATGCATCCAGGCGGAGGCGGTTTTTGCCGGGGAACAGGTAGACGACCATCCCATAGCGGGAGTCGAAGAACAGGTTCGTGCGCACATCCAGGCCGGTCACCGCCGCCTTGCGGAAGGCGGCCGGTGAGTCGAGGCCCAAGGCCGTGAACTTGAAGGTCGGGTAGGGCGCCGTGCCGGCAATGACCTGGCTGACGACCTTGTCGGTGCCCGAGATGTTGACCGTGAGCAACTGGCCGGGGCGGGACACGGCGGCGAAGCGGAAGTTCCAGGCATCCGTCGACAGCGTCATGTCACGCTGGCCGGAGGCGTCGATGTCCTGCCCTTCGATCTCGTACAGGGCAGAGCCGATCCCCCAACTCATGGCGGCCTCCAGGGCAGCGGCCCAGTCGCCCTTGATGGAGCCCGGCACGGCCGGGGCCGGCGTCGGCGCAGCGCTGGGGGCCGCGGGGGCGACAGGGACCGCCGAGGCCACCGCCGGGCCCTTGGCCTTGGGAAAGAGACCGCCACCCGGGCAGGCCGTCATGAACAAGCCGGACAACGTGACGGCGAGCAGGAACGCAGAGCGAATCGAAAGCAAGGATCGGTCCCCAACGGCTGTAGACGACTGACAAGGCGGTCGGATCATGGCTGACCGGGCCTGTTGGAGCACTTTACCATGCTCGCTGTCGTCGGGACGAAGCACCAGACCGCTTTGTTCCTGCCGGGTCCGGCCTCAGCGGAGGGTCGTCAGCAACTCCTCGAGGAAATCGGCCATGCCGTCCGGGGCCTGGCGGGGAATGACCCGCGCCGCTGTGGCCAGGATCTCCGGCGGGGCATCGCTCATCGCCACCCCCAGCCCGGCAGTTGCGATCATGTCGGCGTCGTTGAAATTGTCCCCGCAGGCGACGACGTCGTGGATCGCGATACCCAGCCACTCGGCCAGTCGGGTGATCGCCTGTCCCTTGGTGGCCCGTGGGTGGGTGACCTCGACCAGGTGACCCAGCGACCGGCCGATGCGCACCCCGTCGGGGAAGGCTTTTTGCAGGCTCCGTTCCCACTCGATCACCTCGGGCGGATCGCCGAAAATGGCGATGCGGGTCGGGGCCTCGCGCAACTCGTCGTGCAGGCGGTCGGCGATGCGCACGGTGATCCCGGTGCCCTGCAGGAACCGGACCGTGTTGGCATGGTCATACGAGAGGATCATTTCGTCGCCCTGACAGAGCGAGACCTTGGCTTGGCGCCGGTGCAGCCAGGTGAGGATTTCGGCCGCCGCCGCCATGGGGATCGTGTCGTGCCACAACGGTGGCCGACCGTCGTGATGGCGGGCGACGGCGCCCTGATAGGCGATGACGGGCGTCTGCAGGTCGAGCTCGCGGGCCAAGGACAGCGTGCCGTGCCAGGAGCGGCCCGTGGCAAAAGTGACCGCACAGCCGTGGGCCTCCAGGGCCCGACAGGCGTCGGCGGTCCGGGGCGTCAGGCGGTGATCATGGCCGACGAGCGTGCCGTCGAGGTCCGAGACGAGGAGCTTGTAACCCATACTGACCCCGTTTTAAATATACATGTCCATTAGAAAGCCCCGGATCTCGCGGACGCGGGCCGCCAGTTCCAATGGCCGGCCCTGGGCGCTCATCACTTGGTCCTGAATTTCGGCGACGTGCTTGTCGACCTCGCGCACGATGCTGTGCAGGCGGTTCTTGTGGTCGAATTCCCGGCTGACCTGATACGCCTGGCCCTGGGCTTTTTTGACGAAGGCCACCACGGCCTGCTGATAACGCTGAAACTGGTCCTCGGTGGGATTTTCAATAAACCGCTTGCTGGTGGCGTCCACGTCCGACATGACCGCATCAAGGCTTTCGTTGGCCGCCGCCGTCGTGCTCGCCAGCATCTGGTCGCCGAAGAGGAGACTCTTGGCGGCAAGCTTGCCCGACGTCGAACGGTCCTTCTTGTCGACCTTGCGGTCTTTGCCGCGATCCACACCACGCTGTGGGTCATTGCCAATCTGCATGTCGCCTGCCTCTTCGTGCCCCGGGTCTCACCATCACGCCTATCGTAGCAAGCCACCCGGCGTTCCTGACCCCGCCCGCTGCCCGGCATGAGGGGAATCAGTCCATTTTACGGCGGGTTTTTTTTCAAAGCCGTGTCCGGGCCGGCGGTGGATGGCCAACGCCGGGCTTGCCATTGTCGTTGGGCCGGTGCCATACTGCCGTCAAATAATTCGTCTTTCGAACTATTCGGTTTTTGAAGCATCCACGCAGACCCAGAGGTAGACGGACATGAGACGGGTATTGGCAGTCGCGATCATCCTCGGGGCACTGGGCGGGCAGACCGCCATGGCGGCGCCGGCTCCCAAACCATCGGCCAAGCCTGCGGCCAAACCGGCAGCCAAGCCGGTGACGGCCCCGGCAGCCAAGCCGGCGGTTGTGCCCGTCGCCCCGTCGGAAGCCACCGGCACCGTCGTCGATCAGGTGACCGGCAAGCCG
>JACMPN010000205.1 GCA_014377495.1 Candidatus Sericytochromatia bacterium | reverse complement strand
GCCAGGCAGCGCAGCAGGGCGGCCCCCACGTCCGGATCGAACTGGGCGCCGAACTGGCCACTGATTTCGGTCAGGGCGACGTCGCAGGACAACGCCTCGCGGTAGGGCCGCTGGCTCAACAGGGCGATAAGGGCATCCGCCAGGGCCAGGATGCGGGCCCCGACGGGGATACCGGTGCCGGAAAGGCGCTCCGGGTAGCCGGCCCCGTCCCACCGCTCGTGGTGGTACAGGATGGTGCGGCGCACTTCGGCCAATTGCGGGATGCCGGCCAGCATGCGTGCCGCCGTGTTCGGGTGCTGGCGGATGTGGGCGATCTCGCTGGCCGTGAGCGTGCCCTTTTTGGCCATGATCCCGTCAGGGATGGCGATATTGCCGATATCGTGCAGCAGGCCGGCCAGCCTCAGATCTCGGCGGGAGATGGGCACGGGCCCCAGCTCATCGGCGATGGCGAGGGCGAGCAGGGTGGAACGGCCGGACTGCCCGGCAGCGAAGGGGGCTTTGGCGTCGATGGCCGCGGCGACCGCGGCAAAGACGCCCAACAACGCTTCCTGCCAATCGTTCTCCCGGCGGGCGGCCCCGATGATCAGGGCGACGTGGCTGGCGATCCAGCCGGCCCGGGTTACCCAGGCAGGATCTGCAGCTTGATCGCTCCAGGCCACCAGGAGGCCGACGGTACCCCCGGAGGTGATCAGCGGCAAGGCACAGCCGTGGCCCCAACCAGCCTCGCCGTCCGGCAGCGGCATCGGGGTCTGGGTGGCACTATGCCGGCCCCAGGTCGGGGCGTAAGCCTCGACGAACTTGCGGACCGTGCTCAAGGGTGCCCCGGCACAGGCGGTGACTTCCATCATGCCCAGCTCGAGGTCCAGTTGGGCGACGCCCATCACCCGGGCCGGCAGTGCCGTCCGGGCATCCTGCAGGGCAGTGCCCAGGATCGTCTGGAGGTCCGTGCTGCCCGTGCCGATGGCTTGGGCAAGCCCATGCAGGGCGTGGTGGCTCCAATGGCCGAGGGCAGGGAAATCGGGCTCCGGGACGGCGCCACAGGCGGCGATCGTCTGGCTGAGCAGGGCGGCGGCGCCGGGGATCTGGTCTGCGGCAAGGCCGCTCAGGCCGGCGCACCAGCCACCCTTGCCGGCGGCGGTCCAGCAGCAGACAAAAAAATGTCCGTCGGCGAGTTGGCCGGACTGGGCCCCGGGAGCCGGTGCAGGCAATTCGGGCGGTGTGCCGAGGAGCGCGGGCGAACGGCCGTCGGCCAGCCAGGGGACGAACGGCACGAGACCGTGCCATGCAGTCATGGCAGCGGCTAACCGGTCTGCAAACGCCGGACTCATCATTGAGCGTTGGGTCTCACTTCCACGGATCGGGCTGCGTGCAGGATGTCCCAAGGGTGACATGGCCATTGCTCACGTCATGTTCCACTTTAGCCGATTTGCGGCTGGCAGTGGTGGCAGAAATGGCTGCTGCGACCTGACAGGACCAGCCGTTGCAGAGTCGCCCCACAGGTTCCGCAGGGCTGACCTGTGCGGCCGTATACGGCGAGATGCACCTGATGGCCGCCCGATTCGCCTTCGGCATTGCGGAAATGCATGAAGGTGGTGCCCCGATGCAGGATGCCTTCGTTCAGGACCTGCACGATGGCGGCGTAAAGGCGCTTGATTTGACCTGGCCGCAGGGCCTTGGCGGGAGTCGCCGGGTGAATCGCCGACCGGAACAGGGCTTCGTCAGCGTAGATGTTTCCGACGCCGGCAACCAGGGTCTGATCGAGCAAGGCCGTCTTGATCGGCCGACTGGTCGTCGCCAGGGCGCGTTGCAGGACCTTTGCCGTAAATGCCGCGTCCAGGGGTTCCGGGCCCAGGGTGGCCAGACCGGTGATCGGGCCTGCTCCCTGATCCGGCAGCAGGTACAGTTTGCCGAAGGTGCGTTGGTCGATGAAATGCAGGCTCTCGCTTTCCCCGCCCGCGACCGGGGACAGGGGGATGATCACCCGGGTATGCGGGGTTGGCGGTGCGGCCAGTGGACGAAACGCCACCTGGCCCGTCATCCGCAGATGGACGACGAGCCGGCCGCCGAGCGCCAAATCGACGAGGATGTATTTGCCCCGCCGCCCCACACCGGTCACGGTTTGCCCAGCCAGTCCCAGGCAAAAGGCGTGTGGTTCGGGTGAACCGATCGCCGAGTCCCGGATGATCCGGGGCACGCCGAACGTGCGCCCGGCCAAATGGGGGCGCAGGGTGCGGACCATGGTTTCGACTTCGGGGAGCTCGGGCATCGGGTACCAGACGTCGTCAGCGGGCTATGAAATCATCAGGGGCAACCGGCGGATGCGATACCGCCACCGCCGTAAACACAAGACCCCACTGGGACAGCCGCTAATCGGCGGTGGCGGCGACAGGCCCGGCGGACATCGTCCGGGTCCCGACCGTGCCGGTCTTGGCCGGGGTCACGGGGGTGGGGGCCGCCGTGGGGGCAAGGCCCACCGGATTGCCGAGGGAATTCATCGTAGTCCGTCTCCTGAAACCGGCCAAATCGTTAGAGGGGTCATACCCGGGCCGGCCCGTTCCCAACCGGCAGATCGGCTTGGACTTGTGGGACCTGACATTGGGGCATGATCGGATTTGTACCGGGTGCCGGCAAGGGAACGGGCCATGTCACGGCCGTACGGGCGGGTGTCGCTGATTTACCGGCGAGCCGCAGGTCATCATGGTAGACTGCGCCCGGCTCAAGCGTCGCTCCGGCGGGGTTTTGCGGCCCTGCGTCCAGGCCGGTTGCGACGGGTCTGGGGACGCCACAAAGTCGCGACACGATCACCAACTGGTGAGGCCATGGATAAATTCTTTCGGATCATGGGGTCTTTGCCCCTGGCAATCACGCTGTTGAGCCTGATCGCCGTCTTCTGCATGCTCGGCACGCTGTTGCCGCAGGGCACACAGGCGGAGATCCTCAAGACGACCACCCCCGATTGGGCCAAAGCGCTGCTCTTGGCCACCGGGGCGAACCAGATGTACCACTCGGCGCCCTTCCTGGCCCTGATGACGGCCTTCCTCTTCAACCTCGCCCTGGCGACTCAAGAGAAAGTCTGGCCCCCCTTCCGGATGCTGTTCCGGCCGCCGCTCACTTACACGTCGGCCGCCCTCAAGGCGATGCCTGTGCGGGTTCCGGTGGGCGATGTGCCCCCCGAGCTGGTCGCCGGTGCCCTGCGGGCCCGGGGTTTCAAGGTCTGGGACACCCCCACGGGACCTGCCGGCCACAAGGGCCGCTGGAGCCGCTCGGCCCCGATGGTCGTCCACGTCAGCATGTTCATCATCCTGATCGGCGTGCTCGTTGGTGGCTTTTATGGCTTCAAGTCCCAGACCTTGCTGGAAGTCGGTCAGTTCGACACGATCACCCACATCGTCGAGCGGGCCGAGATCAAAGGCCCCCTCGTCCCCAAGCGGGTCGACTGGCAGGTTCACCTCGACAAGTTCTGGCTGGAGCACTACCCCAACGGCATGGTCCAGCAGTACAACTCCGAACTGCGGATCATGCAGAACGCCAAGCTGGTCGACAAAAAGCACATCTGGGTCAACGAGCCGATGATTGTCGACGGGGTCTACCTGTACCAGTCGAGCTGGGACGTGGGCAGCGTCGACCTGCTGATCGACGGTCAGCCCAAGCGGGTGCCGATGTTCCCCATCGAGGCGGGCGGCCATGCGGGCAAGGAACGCCTGCTCCTCGACGGTGTCGCCTACACGCTCTACCTGCCGGCCATGCGGGCCCCGGTGCTGGCCCTCGACGAAAAGTTCCAGCCCGTCGCACCGCTGGTGCGGGGCAAGGACGTGACGTTGGGGACCCACACGGTGCGCTATGCCGAGCCCGTCCTCGCCAGCGGCCTGCAGGTCAAGGGTGATCCCGGCATCCCCTGGGTCCTGGGCGGCTGGACGTTGATCTCGATCGGTTTGATCATCGTCTTCTTCGGATACCGACAAGTCTGGTATGACACCAAAACGGGCATGCTGGTCGGCAAGGCGAACCGCGGTCAGGTCTTGCTGGAGCGTGAGCTCGAGAGCATCGCCGAGCGTCTGCGGCCGGCGGCCGGGCAACCCCGGGATTTGTCTGGGGCCACCGCATCATGATGGACCCCACCTCTCTCTGTTTCGTCGGCGCGGACGTCGGCACCGCCGCCAGTGCCGCCGGCTACGGGGCGCACATGGCCACCCGAAAGCACGGCCTCCAAAAGGCCCGCTTCTGGGCCCTGCCCCGCGCCACCCCGGCCCTGTTTGGGGGCACT
>JACMPN010000204.1 GCA_014377495.1 Candidatus Sericytochromatia bacterium | reverse complement strand
AGAGGCTGCACGGTAAGGTTGGTCACTGTGACTAATGGCTTTGTGGCCAGGATAGCGAATGCTGTTGCGTATGAAAACAGCAAAACCGACAGGACGTCCCCATGCCCTCGGCCCAGCCCAGCTAGACATGCTGGGAAGGCTGCGGGAGGCACACCCGTTGCTCAGCATACGCCAACTGACGGTACGCCTGGAGGCGGCCTGTAGTGTACGGGTCAGTCATGCGACGGTCGGCCTTGAACTGAAGCGCATGGGCTACACGCACACCCGAAAAGCCATTCGGACCGTCAGCCCGCCCGATCCCGATTGCCCCAGGATCCCCAGACGGTATACGAAACAGCCTCGGCTGAACCCACCGGCGCCGAGCTTCCGTAAGGCCTATCCCACCGACATGACGGACAGTGAATGGACGATCCTGGCACCGCTCATCCCAGCCCCGTTGCCGGGTGGACGGCCAGCTCATCTGCCCCGCCGGGAATTGGTCAATGCCATGTTCTACGTGCTGCGCAATGGCTGTACCTGGCGGGCGCTGCCTCATGATTTTCCCGTCTATTCGACCGTCTACGATTACTTCCGGCAATGGCGGAATGCTGGCGTCTGGCAAACGATCAACGATGCTTTGCGGGAAATGGTCCGCGTGAAGGCTGGCCGAGACCCCACGCCGAGTGCCGCCAGTCTCGATAGCCAATCGGTCAAGACGACCGAAAAAAGGGGGATCGTGGCTATGACGGTGGCAAGCGCGTCACCGGCCGCAAACGGCATCTACTCGTAGACGTGATGGGGCTGCTGTTGGGGGTTCACGTGACGCCTGCGGATGTGACCGATCGGGAAGGTGCCAAGCCCCTGCTCGAAGGCATCACGGTGCGGTTCCCCCGTATGGAGCTGATTTGGGCCGACCAAGGCTATGATGGCGCCCCGTTTGAGGGGTGGGTCAAGGAGCATGCGGGCTGCCGGCTGGAAGTCGTCACCCATGTCAAACCCATACTCTGGACTAAAGAGGGCGACCCGCCCCCTCCGCCTCCGCCCGAGCGGAAGGGCTTCGTGGTGTTGGCACGCCGCTGGGTGGTCGAACGCACCCATGCCTGGGGTGGCCGCAACCGGCGACTCAGCAAGGATTATGAAGGCCTCGCCACTTCCGAGGAGGCCTATATCTGCATGGGCATGGTCTTCCTCATGCTCAAAAGGCTCTCGTAGTGCCTTACCGTGCAGCCTCTAAGAGGCTGTCAAACAACGCATCACCGAGTCGGCGACGATGCCGGCGCCCGAACTTATTGTTTGGCAGTCCCTAAGCGGGCCGGCGCATATGTTACGGTAATCCTGAGCGACCTTCGGATAGTGGGACAGGGCCCAGGCGCCAGGGTTCCACACCGGTTTGCAGCCGGCAACGCAGTCGTCACCAGTGGATGAGGAAGGTCAGAGTCATGAACGAGGAGACGTCCGGTGAAACGGTCGAACGGACGGCATTGCAGGTGCAGATGAGCCCGTTCCTGGCCGCTGAACTACGCAAGATTGCCGGTGACGCCCAGTTCCCGAGCCTTGATCTGCTGATCGAACGCTGGCTGACCGAAAAGGTCGCCGAGTGGCATCTGCACCGGGCCGGCGGCCGGCCTCAGGACGAGTCGGTCGAGGAACTGGCCAACGAAAAAGACCGCCTCCTCGAATGGATGGCAAACTATGTCTCCGCCGTCCAACGCAGCGAATGGGAGATGCGGCAGGCACTTGAACACATCGAGCGCCTGCGGGTCCTGATCCCCCACAGACCCAGCGCTTCCTAATCCCCATCCAGGTCCTCCGGTCGTCCGGATCGCCTGAAAGTACGTGAGCCAGATGATCCTTCTAATCGATAACTACGACTCGTTCACCTACAACATCGTCCAATACTTGGGTGAACTCGGCGCCAAGGTCGAGGTCTACCGCAACGACGCCATCACCCTCGACGAGATTGCGGCCAAAGCGCCGGCCGGCATCGTCATCAGTCCCGGGCCGGGCACGCCGGACGAGGCGGGCATCTCGTTGGGCGTGATCTCCCGCTTTGCCGGTGAGATCCCCGTCCTGGGCGTCTGCCTCGGCGAGCAGAGCATGGGCCAGGTATACGGCGGTACGGTCGTCCGGGCCCCCTACCTGATGCACGGTCGCACGTCCGAGATCCACCATGACGGCAAGGGTGTCTTTGCCGATCTGCCGAATCCGTTCACTGCCACCCGCTACCATTCGCTGGTGGTGGATCGGGCCAGCCTGCCGGAGTGCCTGGAAATTTCGGCCTGGACCGAGGACGGTCTGGTGATGGGCTTGCGCCACAAGACTTTGCCGGCCGTCGAAGGGGTGCAATTTCATCCCGAGTCGATCCTGACCGAAGCGGGCAAACCCCTGCTGAACAACTTCCTGAAGATGACCCATAATGGGGCTATAGACCGGCAGTTGATCCGTCCAGACGTCAGGAGCCCACCCACATGACAGGCAAAACAGTACGCATATGGACGATCGCTCTCCTCACGGCAGGGTTCGGCTCCTTGCCCGGTATCGCCGATACGACCGGCCTCTCCGCCAAGGACCAACTCGCCGTCTCCCGTGTCATGGCGAGCATGGATTTCGTCAGGCGGCAGTCTGACGGGATCTGGCCTGGCTACGCATTGACGGCCTTTCCCCTAGTGATCCACCGGCGAAATGGTGCGGCCTACCTCTTCAATTATCCAGGACCGCTGCCGACGGGTTTTGTCCCGGTGGTCGGCCAACCCGGTGCGGCCGTCAACCCCAGGCCGCCCCGCTTTCCCAGCGGTATCAACACCCGACAGCGCATCGGGAACACCGTCGGTGTCTCGGTCGAAGCCAGGCCGGACGAACTGATCACACGCACGTTTTTGACCGCCCTGCATGAAGGATTTCACCACTATCAGGACGTTCAGAAGGGTTTCCATCCCCCAGGCACGGGGACGACGGAAACCCGGGTGGTTGCCAGCGCTCGGGATTGGGCTCTGGCCGAAGTGGAACAGACGCTGCTGGCCGATGCCCTCGAAGCCGGCACGATGCCACGCCTGAAGGCGGCTGCCGCCGATTTCCTGGCGGTCCGTCAGGCCCGCCATCTGGCCCTCGGAACGAAAGGGGCAAACAGTGAAGATCGGCTGGAAGCCGTGGAAGGCACAGCCAATTACGTCGAAAGCATGGCGCAGGTACTTGCGGCCGAAATCCCCAGCGCTTCCGAACGCGAGTCGATGCGTTTTCTGCGCCGTGGCCGGTCCGCGTCGTTGTCGGGCTTGAGCCGGCGGTTGCGCAATAATCTGGACACCCAGGCGTTGGGGCGCGGCCGCTTTTACGACACGGGTTTCGCCATGGGCCTGCTGCTGGAGCGGCTCAATCCGGGTTGGAAGACGGCGGTCGAGCACAACCAAAGCCTCGGTGCCCTGCTCGCGCAGGCCTGTGGGGACATGGGAGACTTGTCCAAACGACTGGCTCCTGTGGAAAACCGGTACGATGTTGGCCAAATGATCATCCGTCTCCAGGCGCTGACGGATGAACGCCAGGCGACGAAGGTTGAGGCGTTTCGCGATTTTAACGCCTCACCGGGGCGCAAGGTGCGTCTGGCTGTTAACTTCGATAAGTTGAACGGTTTCAGCACCTTTGAAAGCCAGCCGGCGCTGATTGACGGTAATAATCGCTTGATGCAAAATGGCTCTCGGGTCAGCGCCGAAGAAGGTGGTATTTCAATCGCAATCACCGATGAAGTCATACAAAGTAGCAGTAATAGCAGCTACGAATTCGTTTTTTTCGTTGATCCAGCCGCATTGCGCATCCTCGTGGACGGTAAGGTGCTTTCCGTGGCCCCGGGTGAGTGCCGGGGGACGGTCGCCTTCACCTCTCCGAACGCCACGATGGCGGTAGATCAGGCGACCGTCAGTATCAAGGATGATGTGATTGAAGTCACCTTCTGACCTGCAGCCAACTGCCCGCGACGGAAAAGGACAGGACGTGTCACGGCCGCAGTTTGGTTTCTTTTCGGATTGGACTGCCAGTCGGCCAAGTGCGGTTGCAATTCCCCGTTCCCGGAAGCCTTTTTGAGTGCCGCAGCCAGGTCCCGCGGCGCTTCGGGCGTTCGGCCGAGGCCGTGCAGGCAGTTTGTCCTGCAGGACGAAGGGGAATGCTGCCTGCGTTAGCCTGGATAATTCACGGAGCGCTGACGAAACCGGCGTCAAAAGCTGACGGTGTCAGGGATAGAGGTCGTTCGACCAGCGTGACAGTTTGCGCGGTTGAGGTCCCCAGTGACGCGACAAACGGTTTCTGACACGGTAACGTAGGAGGTGTCTAACTTCCAGCCCACAGAACCGAGCCGAAACCCGCATGCCCAAGAATACCGAACAATTACCCCTCTGGACAACCCGTAGCCAGGGTGTCAGCGCCAGCTTCGACGCCGAGCACACCACCAGCGACGCTGGCGTGGCTCTGCTCCACTTGGCCGATCAAAAACTCGGCCTGTGCAACGCAATGGCCAAGGTCATCCAGGACCGCCGCAACCCGCTGTGCGTCCAACACCCACTGGAGGAACTACTGCAGCAACGTATCTTTCAAATTGCCATGGGTTGGGAGGATTGCAATGACGCGGCCACCTTGCGACATCACCCCGCCTATAAACTGGCCGTCGGCAGGCAACCCGACAGCGGGGCCGATCTCGCCAGCCAACCCACTTTGTCCCGGCTGGAAAATGCCGTCGATGAAGATGACCTGATGCGCTTGTGGGACTTGTTGATCGACCAGTACATCGCCCGTCAACCGAAGGACAAACGCCGGATCACCATCGATGCCGACGGCACCAACGCTCAGACCTATGGCAATCAGCAGTTGTCCTTGTTTAACGGGCTGTACGACCAGACCTGCTACATGCCCCTGCTGATTTTCGCCAGCGACGACCAGAGTTTGCCCGGAGTGCCTGGAAATTTCGGCCTGGACCGAGGACGGTCTGGTGATGGGCTTGCGCCACAAGACCTTGCCGGCCGTCGAAGGGGTGCAATTTCATCCCGAGTCGATCCTGACCGAAGCGGGCAAACCCCTGCTGCTCAACTTCCTGAAGATGACCCGCCGGGTCGCCTGAGCGGTTCAACGCGATCCCGGTAGGCCACGTCGCAACGTTGTTTAAGCAGTAGCGGCCTCTTAGCGGACGCCCAGCACTTCGGCCAACCGGATGACCTCCGGGTGCTCTGGGAGCAGTTGGTTCGCTTCCTGGAAAATCGGCAGGGCGGCATCGGTGTCGCCAAGTTTGGCCAGAACTTCGATGAGCTCAATCATCGCCGGGAACGACGCCGGTGCGACACTCAGTGCCCCTTCAAAGGCCAGGCGGGCCGTTTGCCAGTCCTCACGCCGGGCCGAGAGGACACCAAGGTTGTGCCAGGCGAGCCCCAATTCCGGGTCGGCGCTGATCGCCCGGCCATAGGCGACTTCCGCTTCTGCCGGCTGTTGCAGCTCCGAAAAGGCATAGGCCTGATGCAGCCAGGCTTCCGCCCCGATCACGGGGACCGAGGCCTCGGCATACCGCTGCAGCTCAGGCCAATCCGAAGTGGCCATCAGGCGCCGGATGACGGCGTGGTAGGCCCCGGGCAGCTGATAGAGTCGGTCGAACAGGGGAAAGGCCCGCTCGCCCAGAGGCTCCAGGACCCGCACCATCCCTTCGGCCACCGTGGCGGGCGTGGCCGGATCCGACAGGGCGTGCACCATGAAGGCTTCCGCATCGGCGACGCGGT
>JACMPN010000017.1 GCA_014377495.1 Candidatus Sericytochromatia bacterium | reverse complement strand
ATCGTCCTCCACCCGTCAGCGGTCACAGCGGCCGGCCGACATCGCAAGGACAATGAACCCAAGGACGTGAGTCCGTGAGTGCGCTGTCGTCATCGTCCAGCGAGTGAGGCCGCTCTGCCTCACGCTTATTATAGACGAGGCAAGCTGTCTCGTACCCACGCGCTGCGTTACAGGATTGACGGCGAACTGAGACGGTTGGACTGAGCGGGTTAGCGCTGGCAAAACCTTGCGGCTACTGGCAAGGTAGCCAGTCTGCCTCGTTCCGCGCCGCCACATGACCCGCTGAGAACGGCAGGATGCCGGTTGCAGCCAGATCGACCGCCGTCCGGAGAGACGGCAGGACATCTGTCAGGTCCACGGCCGGGCCTTCCAGGGTGATTTCACCGGACAGCGCCGCGGCCAACGCGACAGAGGTACCCACCAACGCCTGATCGATGGCGGGCAACACCTGTTTGGTCAGGTCGGAAATGCTGCCCAACAGGGAGATTCGCTGAGCAATGATCACGGTGTCCGCCAGGTCGCCCACCCGGTTGACGCGCACCTTGCGGCCACTCAGGGTGGGAACAAATCCCTGGGTCTCCACGTGCCGCTGCACCTGGGCGGCCCATTGGGCGGCCTGCGGGAACCGGTCGGCAAACAGGTTCAGGCGCTCTTCGACAGCTGCAGGACCCAGTTGCAAATGTCGGGACAGGGCATCCGGTGATCGACCAAATGCCAGGTTGTAGGCGATTGCCCGGGCCTGTTCGGCCACCGCCGGCGTGATCCGCTCCGGTGGTTGTCCGACGAGCCCAGCCGCCAGTCCGACGAGGGGATCGGCATGGCTCGTTAAGGCTTCGGCCAAGGCCGTGTCACCTGTCAGGTAGGCCCAGATCCGCAGTTCGACGTGGGGCCAGTGCAGCACGGCAAAGGCCCGGCCCTCCGCCGCCCGGAACGGATCCCGGTAGGGCTTGAACGGGGGCACGGCGTGTAGGTTTGGTTGGTTGCTGCGGAAGACGCCGGCCTCGCCATGCAGGTGGTAGAAGTCCGGGTGCAGCCGGCCCGTGGTCGGATGCAGGTACCGCCAGATCTCTTCGCCAAAGCTGACGAGCACCTTGTCGATCCAGCGGACTTCCAGGATTTTCGGCATCAGGGCGTGCTGCGAAGCCAAGGGCGCCAGCACCGCCTCGGTGATCGTCTCCAAGTCGAAGCCCATGTCCGCCAGGGCCCGTTTCAGTTCCGCTTCGGAGCCGAGGTTCACGGTTTGGGAAACCATGTCCAGCAACGACATCTGGGGCCGGCAGCCGGCCAGGACAGGCTGGATCTCGGCATCGAGGGAGGCCCGCCGGGCCTCCAGACCCCGCATCATCGTCTGCCAGACGGCCTGCTCGTAAGGCATCCCGTGCAGTTCCACCCGGCTGAGGGGCATGACGGCCGCAAACTCGAGTGCAGCCGCCTCGGTGACACCCCGCTCGGCGAGCTGGGCGGCGAGGATCTGCTGGAGCGGCAACAGCACCTGGACATCCTTGGCGGCGTAGGCCAATTGCCGGGTATTCAGCGGACCTTCCCAGTTGGAGACTTGTTCCGACTTGTCGAGTTCGACGCCGAGGTAGCGCTTGGTAACCTCCAGGAGGTTATGGCGGTGCTCGGTGACGCCGGAGCTCAGCACCTGGCTGGCGAGCATCGTGTCGAAAATGCCGCCGATGGCCACGCCCAGGTGGTGCAGGATCATCTTGGCGTCGAACTTGGCGTTGTGCAGGATCTTGATCGGAGTCGGTGCCGCCAGCCACGCGAGGATCGGCCCCAGCTTTTCCTTTTCGAACTCGAACAGGTCGATGACGTAGGTGCCCTCACTGGTCCCGATCTGGAGGAGGCGCACGCGGGACCGCAGGGGATCGAGACCCGTCGTCTCGGTATCCAAGGCGACGATGGTGGCCCGGCGCAGGGCTGGCAAAATTTCCTTGAGGGCTTTCTGGGACTTGATCAAGACATGATCGCCATCCAGCAGTACCTGGGCGCCCCAGAGCCGCTCCAGCTCACCGTAGATGTACCGGTAACCCGCCAGGGCCTCGGGATCCGTGATGCGGCCGATGGCGGTATTGGCCAGGGTGATCTGTTCACGCAGGTCGAGCCCGGCGTCGGCGCAGAGGGCCAGATAGGCGTCAAAGCGGTCGTTTAACGACGCAGGCGCGACAGCTGGTGCGGCAACGGTAGACACGGCGAACCCTCAAACCCACGGATAGCGTCAGAGCACACAGTGTAAGCGATCGGACCGTGCCCCGACCATGGCAGGCGTCCGGTGCATCCCGGAACCTTCGGCACCGGGTGCGCCTGGTGGGATTCTCTGGCATCAGCCTGTAGAATCCTGCCGCTCGCTTGGCCTATGATAGGGTCTCCGTTTGCCGCACACACCGTACCGCACACTTCACACTCCGTGGAACTCTGAAAGGCAGTCATGACCATGATCAACGCTCGCCCCGAGCGCACACGCGTGCTGGTCATCGACGACGATGCGGCCATCCGGGACCTTTTGGCCCGCGAATTGCCCTTGCGGGGCTTTGAGATCCGCACCGCCGGTGACCGGTCCGAGGCCGTGCGGCTCTGCCAGCGGTTCGGTTTCGACGTGGTCATCAGCGATAGCGAGGGCCCGGACATGTCGGGCGCCGCCGTGATGCCGGCCCTGCGTGGCCAGGATACGGACTTGGCACTGATCGTGGCCACGGAGCGGGCCAGCGTCGATGATGCACTGGCCAGCCTGAAACAGGGGGCCATGGATTACGTCCAGAAGCCCTATGATCTCGACTCCCTGGCCCGCCGACTGGCAGAAGTGCAGGCCCGGCGTCGCAGCCAGCATCTGGCCGGCCTGAATGCGACGGGCATGACTCTCCTCCAAGCGAGCGGACGTGAGGATATCGCCCAGGTCGCCGTCCATCACGGACAGGCTGTCCTCGGTGCCGAGGCTGCGGCACTGATGGTCGGCGACCCGTTCAGCCCGGATGCGGTGATCCACATGTCCGACGATCTGGGCGAAATGAACCATGATCTCGTCGCCCAACTGGCCCAACAGACGTATCAAGGAGGCGTGCCCGACCGCCTACTCGCGGGTCTGAGTTACGGTGAGGGCATGTCTCCGGCAATGGCGGCGACCAGCTATCGCTCTGCTGCCTGTTATCCCTTGCGGGTCCAGGACCAGTACCTCGGCACGCTGATCCTGTTGCGCACGGAGGAGGTCAGCGATTTTTCCCATGATGAGCTGAAACAGGGTGTCATGTATGCCGTCGCCCTGTCGTTGGCCCTGGAAATCACCCGTGTGGCCGGTAAGTTCCAGGCCCAAACGGTCACCGACGAGTTGACCGGCCTCTATTCCCGCCGCTTCCTGTTCGAAACGCTCTGGCAAATGGTCAAGCGACTGACCCGTTCAAACCCACCCGTACTCAGCTGTCTGATGATCGGCATCGATGGTGCGGCAGGGCTGGAGGCTCGCCTGGAACGCAGTGAATTCGAACGCCTGATCAAACGGACGGCCCGTCTGTTGGGCCGCACCCTGCGGGCCAGCGACATTGTCGCCCGTTACACCCCGACATCGTTCGGCGTCCTCCTGCCCCATACCAATGAAGCCGGTGGACGGCTCGTCGTCGACAAGATTCGCGCCGCCATTGCCGCAGAACTGGCCGACACGCTGCCGATCAACGTCGGGATCGGCCTGGCGAGTTACGATTTCGTCGACAAAGAATACGTGCGCAGCATGAAAAATGCGTCCGACCTCAGTCTGCAGCTCTTACATTGGGCAGAGCTGGCCCTGCAGCAGGCCCAGACAGGCGGGCCGGGGGGCTTGGCGGTATTTCAGGAGTAATCCCCTGGCCGCCACGACCAGTGGCTGACGGTGGGCAGTCATTGACGTGAGACTTGAACGAATCCCCGATTGGCCGTGGAGGAAGACCCTTGGTGCCCCTGCATCAACGCATTTGTACGTTCGGTTTCCCGTTGTTGGACGAGATAATGGGCGGCATCGAAGTCGGCGACCTAGTCATCCTGCAGGGTGCCACCGGTACCGGCAAATCGGCCTTTGGCCGCCATCTGCTCAACCACTGGCGGCAGACGGGCATGGCGGCTTATGTCGTCGACACCCAGCAACACAGTTCGACGACGGCCATGATGTTGGATGCCCTGGCCGCCGGAGTGTCACCGCGGGACCACCTGCATGAAGCGCTCAATGACGCACAGATGGCCAGCGTGCAGGCCCGGCGCCTGGCACAGGACCTGCCGGCGGTCGAAATCCGCAGCGACGGTGCGGGGGCAGTGGCTGAGCTGGAGCGCCGGGCGGCGACTGGGGCCGT
>JACMPN010000203.1 GCA_014377495.1 Candidatus Sericytochromatia bacterium | reverse complement strand
TGCACATGCCGCTGGCCGAGATGATGATCCTGGGGCCGTCCATGTCGTTGAGGGCCATCGAGTCGGCCACCGAGCGGGCAAAGTGCACGCCGGGGAACTCCAACGGGCTACCCTTGCCGGTGAAGGCGCTCTGCACCTCGGGCCGCAACTGGTCCGGATACTGGCGGAAGAGCTTGCTGGCGGCGATGGCCATCGGGGAGTCCAGGGTGATCGGCAACGCCGGAATCTTGCCCGCCTCGATCAGGCCCCGCAGGACCCAGAGCACGTCCTGGGTGCGGCCCACGGCAAAGGCGGGGATGAGGATCACGCCGTTCCGCTCGACCACTTGGTTGACCAGCTCCGCCAGGCGCTCCAGCCGGCCGGAACGCTCAGGCTGGTTGCGGGCGCCGTAAGTCGACTCCATGATCAGCCAGTCGGTTTCACGGATGATGTCGGGCCCGTGCAGCAGCGCCTGATCGTTATGGCCCAGATCGCCCGTAAAGACGATGCGGCGCCAGACTTTACCGAGCTTCACCTCGACCATGACGAGGCTGGACCCCAAGATGTGACCGGCATTCTGGAAGCAGACCCGGACGTCACTCGTCACCTCGTGCCACTTGCCGTAGCCGATCGGATAAAAGTAATCGAGGGCCCGTTGGGCATCCGCAGCCGTATACAGGGGGACCATCGGCGACTGCTTCCGCTTGACCCGTTGCCGGTTCTCGTAGGCGGCCTCTTCTTCCTGCAGGTGCCCGGCATCGGAGAGGAGGATATCGCAGAGGTCCTTGGTCCCGTGGTGGGACCAGACACGGCCCCGGAAGCCCTGCTTGACGAGGTAAGGGACCATGCCGGAATGATCCACGTGGGCATGAGAGAGAATGACGGCGTCCAGCTCACTCGGCGGGACGTGAAAGGTGCGGTTCATCCGCCGCTGCACGTCGTCGTTGCCCTGGTACATGCCGCAATCGAGCATCACCCGGCTCTTCGGTGTCTCCAGGATGTACTGGCTGCCGGTAATGCCCCGACAGGAACCGTAAAAATGCAGGCGGATCAAAGGTTGCCCCCAAAGATCTGCGCCCAGCGGGCGGGCTTGCTCTGCCGATAGCTGATCATGCTGACGAGCAGTCGTTCCTCGGCATTGACGGGGTCGATTCCAGCGATCGTTTCAGCCGCTTTCGGCCACTCCTGCTGCAAGCCCAGCAAGAGGCCCTTGAGCAGTTTTGCCCGTCGGGCTTTGGGTTCTTCCTTCAGGATGCGGTCAAGTTCCACGGCGGCCTCGCTTTCGCGTTTGACACCGATGAGCAGGGCGACGCGGTCACAGCGGATGTCATGGGCCAGGGGGCTGCGCTGATCCGTCGCCAGAATCCGCAGGGCCCGGTCATAGGTCTCCAGGGCCAGCTCATCCTGCACGAGGTCCACGTACATGCGGGCGATCAGGCGGAGGATTTCAGGTTTGTTTTCGGCAAAGCCCAGCCGCCGGCGCAATTCGGCAATAGCATACTCCTGTTTGCCGGCAGCGGCATAGCCACTGACGAGCATGTCCGACAACGTCAGGTCCCGGGGATACTGGCCGGCCAGGGTTTCCAGTTGGTCCACCCAGACGGGCCGCAGGGCCATCGAGCCCTGCACGAGGTCCGTGACGGCCCCCAGTGCCTTGGTTCGGGCACCACTCTCGAACAGATCCTGCGTCGCCAGGCTGCGGGTATAGCTTTCACCAAAAGCCCGCAGGGCCGCTTCGCCCGAGCTGCGCTTGCCCAGGTAAAAATGAGGCCAGGGGCTCGGCGAGGCGGCGGCCGCTTCCGTCAGATACTGGCGGGCCCGGCCGGCATCCTCGGCGACGACGCCCAAGGTGAGCAGGGCCAACGGCTGGCCTTCTTTGATCTTGCGGGCAGAGAGGGCGGACTTGATGGCTTCGCCCCGTTTGCCCTGCGCGGTATAGACCCAGGCGAGGCGGCTCTGGCCGAGGGCATAGACCGGGGCCTTCTCGGAGGCGATCAGCAGGGGGACCGCCTCATCGGGCTTGTCTTCCAAAAACCGCAGCCAGCCGAGCTCGGCCTTGGCCATCTGGTGTTCCCCGTGTGTGGCAATGCAGGTGGTGAGGAACTTCGCCGCAGCCGTCAGCTTGCCGGCGCCCATCGCCTGGCGGGCAGCGGCGACGGCCAGGCCATCGTTGCCGGGCTGGGCCTCCCAGAGCTGGACGGTGGGATCGACGGCCGCAAAAGCGGGCAATGCCGTGCCGAGGGTGCACACAAGGGCTAAAGCAGCGAAACGACTCACAGAACCTCCGGGGCACGGAAAGGGCGAACGGACGATGCCCGTTGCCGACACTCCCTTTTTACCACCACAGACGCCCGCACGCGCAGTCTTTCGCCGATCTCCATCAACTTCATGCCGGGAGCGAGCGAGACGGCGATGCTGTCGATCGACTGCAAACGATGACGAGCAGGCACTTCGGGACACCCGCAGCGCCCTGCCGACACCGCCCCGGCTGCAGCGCCACTCCGGCGGCGGCCAACGACGCAAAAAGGCCCCGGAGCATCCCACCCAAGCACAAATACGCTTAGGGCGGGATCTTCCGGGACCTTTTTCGTCATTGGTCCGGCTGCCACGAAGGCTTTGTCTGGAAGCGGCTTGGGCAGCCGGCCTGCCCTGTCCGAACCACCGTGTAGGCGACTCACCCGACAGAGACCCCCGACGACAGCGCCTCAAGGGGCTGAGCAGGGCTCGACAACGCAGACAAGCAGCCCCAGGCGTTTTCAGGCGAACCCTTAGCGGCGGGCGGCGAGCTGTTCTTGCACCGAGGTAAGGAGCAACTGGTTGCTGAAGGCCGGGTCACCTTTATAGATCACCTGGCTGGCACCCGCATTGACGTATTCGCCGTCGCTCTGCTCGTCACGGGCCGTGACGACGATGACGGCGCCTTTGAAGTTCAGGTCCCGGCGCAGGTAGCGCAACAGGTCCAAACCACTGATCCCGGGGATCATCATGTCCAAGATGATCACGTCAGGCTCAGCGTAGTTGATCAGCGCCAGCGCCTCTTCGCCGTTGTTCGTGGATACCGTGGCGTAACCGGCGCGGTTCAGATTCATTGTCCAGAGCCGGCAGAGCGAGTCCTCGTCCTCGACGATCAGGACACGGGCCTTGGCTTGGTTGGCCATGCCTTCACCCTTGAGGATCAGCGACTCCAGATCCTCAAAACGCACTTCCAAACCCCGGGACAATTTTTCCAGGGTGGTGATCTTGGGGACGCTCTCCAGCGTGCCCTGCTCCAACCGGGAAATCGTCGGCTTGCTCACGCCCGAACGACTCGCCAGCCCGGCCTGAGTCATCCCCAGCTTGTAGCGTTGACCGACGACAAACCGGCGCAAACGGTCCAATACTGCTTTTTGGTCCACGTAAAATCTTCCTTTATGTCAGCAGGCAGACCCGATACCGTCTGCGTCAAAAACATACTACGCATATTTGATCACGGCAAGCGGCCGAAGGCCAAGCGCATGCCCCTTTCGTTGGCCACTTTGGCCAAGACGGCAAAGATCAGCGTCGTGTTCCTTTACTTGATTTGCTGATTGTCGCCCACAAGTGTATCGATCTTCACGTGTCCCTTCAGGTCCAGCACTTCCAGCTTGAGATCCGCATCCAGCTTGTCCGCAACGATCTTCGGTCGTCCTTTTTCACCGATGATCGTCACTTTGCCGGGGATTTCCACTTTTTCGTTTTCGGCCAGATAATTAACCTTTTCCGTGCGGACTTCTTCTTTGGCGTCCGTGCGGATCACAGCCTTGCCGGTGATGCTCAGG
>JACMPN010000016.1 GCA_014377495.1 Candidatus Sericytochromatia bacterium | reverse complement strand
CGAGCCACACACCCACCCGCACGTGCATCAGCACCTGGTGCATCGGCATCCGCATTTCCCGGATGTCCACCACCGGCATGAGCACGGAGACTAGAGCCGGTTCTGGGCACGCCTTGGCAAGGTCCTGGGGGCCTGGTCCGACCCGAAGGTCGAAGTCATGGCGATGGATGGCGCCTTCGCCCCATGCGTCAATGTGGAACAGATAACGCCGCTGCTGGACCAGTCCACCCTGAGGGCCCGAATGGGCTTCACACCTGCCGGAGGCCTCGGACAACAAGGGCCAAGGCCCCACGTGGTCAAAGCAGGAAGTCAAACATCTCGGTCAGTCGTGCCTTGAGGCGCTCGCCCCGAGGGATCGGATGACTGGTCAGATAGGCCTCGGTGACTGGGATCGCCTGCCGCTCGTCGACGGCCAGCAGCCGTGTCTGCAGTTCCTGGGCGAAACGCGGGTCGTGGACGGCCAGACTGAGTTCGTCATTGGTGTTTAGGGCCCGGTGCGTGCCGTTGGTCGAGCCGACGACGGCCCAACGGCTGTCGACGACGGCCACTTTCGTATGGGCCATGCGGTCGGGGAAGAGAAAGACCTTGACCCCGCCACGCACAAGCCGGTCATAGCTCAATCGGTGCAGACCCTGGATGAGCGATTCGTCACCCTTTTCCGGGACGATCAGGCGCACGTCGACGCCGCGACCGGAGGCGGCAATCAGCTTGTCGATCAGGGTGTCGTCCGTAATGTACGCCATCTCGACAGCGATGCTGCTGGTGGCCGTGTCGACAGCCTGGAACAGCGCCTTTTTGAATGGATGGCGCTCTGGATCGGTGGCCAGCACCTCCGTGGTGTACGTGCCTTCCGGCGCTGGTGCGGGGATCGGCGCCAGTTGCTCGCCCGTCGCCTGTTGCCAGTTTTCGGCAAAGCTGGCATGCAGATCGGCCACGACCGGGCCGCCAATCTTGATCATCACGTCATGGTATTGCTCGATGTAGTGATCGCCCAGGTTGATGCCCCCGGTGAAGGCCGTCTGGCCGTCAATGACGGTCAGCTTGCGGTGGTCGGACTGCGGCAGGCCCTTGCCGAGGATGCCTCCGTGACGCACCACCTCGACGCCACTGGCGGCAATCTGGCGGATGATCGAGTCATCAAACTTGCGTGACCCGAACCAGTCGTACAGGAACCGGACTTTGACTCCTTCCTTCACCTTGGTGGCCAGGATGTCGGCCAACTCCCGGGTGATCTGGCCGTCCTTGACGAGGAAGTACTCCATGACGATCTCTTTGCGGGCCCCGCGCAGGGACTGAAAAAGCTCAGGGAAGGCATTCTTGCCATCAATGATCAGTTGCAGCGACGTGCCGGCACGCAGCTTGCCCGGATCGGCAGCCAACGAGTCTGACGGGGCAAACCCGTCCACATTGGCCACCGGCAACGGGGCTCTGGCAGGTGGGGGGATGGCACCCTCGCGGTTCAGGGGCCGCAAAGGCTCATCGGGGACAGGCGACGGGGTGATGCTGTTCATCCGTACATGATCGGCAAAACGGGCGCAATCTTGCTCCTGGACAACGTTGGCCTCCGGTGATGCCGATGTTCGCAATCGGCCCGAGGCTGTTCAGTTCCGGCAGGCGATCGATCATCTTGGTGCTCCGATCATACAGCCTGGCGTCAAGACGGCCGCAAGCTTCTGTGATCAAGGCCAAAAGCCGCCCCTGTAAGAACGTGTCGGCAACACGGACGGGGATATCGTCACCACTGCCAATGGAGCAGTTCAGGGGCTTTTCAGCCAAGCATTGACATGCCCGCTAGCCTCGCCAACAGAAGCAGGGCCAACTCAAAACCTTTCCCCGACTCCTGGCGTGCAGAGGACGGGACGCAAGGTCGCAGGCAGCCCTACTCGACCCGAACCAGACCCATCATCCCGAGATCCTCGTGTTCCAAGATATGGCAGTGAAATGGCCGGAGGCCCGGATAGCGGTCAAACTGCACTGCCAGGCGGGTGACGTCACCCTTGCGCAGATTAACGGTGTCTTTCCAGGCGACAAATGGCTCCGCAACGCCGTTTCGGTCGAGAATCTGAAACTGTGTGCCATGCAGGTGAAAGGGATGATCCATGTCGCCACGGTTTTCCACCTGCCAGATTTCCGGTACGCCCAGCTTGCTGACGAAGTCGGCCCGGCCCGCCTGGTATTTCTGGCCATTGATGCGAAAGTCGAGGGTCATCATGTTCTCGGTGAACACCACGGCATGCGGTGTTGCACCCGCTGTGGCAATCGGTGTGACGGCCCGGAGGAGGGCTGGGATCGACGCCATCGGTGCAGGTGCGGCCATGCCATATTGCCAGCGCATCAACGGCAGGCCACCACCTCCCCCGTCGCTCGCCTGCGTGCCCATCGACATGCCGTGCATGCTGTGATCCATCGGTGCGGCACTCGACATCGGCGTGCTGCTGCCCATCGGCATGACATGCACTCCCCGGTCGTAGGACAGGGCCTGCAGCACACTCTGCGTGCCCGCCGTACCGGTGGCCTGGACGAGCATCTCCGCCCGCTCACCAGGCGCCAACAGGAGTTCCGTTTGGGCGACCGGCTTGGCAAACAGGCCGCCATCGGTCCCGATCTGATGCAGGGTGTGATTCGGCAGTGCCAGGCGGTAGTATCTGGCGGCCGAGGCGTTGATCACGCGCAACCGTCGTCCCTCACCCGGATTCCACGACAGCGTCGGCATGACCTGCCCATTGACCAGCACCAGATCCCCCTCCCGGCCGTTCATCTTGTCAGCCTGCGTGCCGGGGCTGACCCGCCCGTCCGCAGTGAGGCGGAGATCAGAGAGCATGACCAGCGTGTCCCGAAAGGTGGATGGGACCGGGTCAGCCCCGGCCCGGACGCGAAAGGCGCCAGCGAGGCCTTTGGCGACCTGACCGGCGGTCAGGTCCATCGGATGCGGGTGATACCAGTATGTGCCGGCACTGCCGACGGGCACATCAAACGTATAGTCCCGGCGACCGCCCGGCGGGACGAGATCCTCGGGTCCGCCGTCTTGGTCGGGTGGCACCGGCAGACCATGCCAGTGGATGGTTGTGGCCTCGGGCAGGTTGTTGGTGAAGTGCACCGTCACCCGCTGGCCCTCGACCGCATCAATCGTGGGACCCGGCACCTGCCCGTTGTACGTGAACAATTCGGCCTGTTTGCCGTTGTTCAGCCTCACCGTTTTCGGTGTGGCCGCCAAGGTCACTTCAACTTGGCCGGACGTGCTGCTGTTCAGTGCCGCAGCAGGCTCTAACCAGCCAGTGGGCTGACTGGTCGTACTTTGGCAGGCCAGCAATCCCGATGCCAGAGATCCCATGAGCCAGACGACTACGAGCCGCGTTACCGGACGCCGGGGGTTGTGCGACATGGTTCACCTCTTGCTGATTGCCATCCGCAGGTCAGCTCACCTCCACCCTAATATGTTCCGGACCACGGGTGCAACCTTTGGCAATCTGAGGGTTTGAACCGGCGGTTGCCAGTTCAAACGCCAGGCATCCCGTTGCGGATCACGCCCCAAGTCGATGTCGCCGCCCGGGACAGTTGGCACCACCACCGATAGGAGGTTGTCGAAAGCTCGCCCTGAGAGGCTGCAGGCCAGCAACCGGCCAGATTCTAACCCGAGTCTAATGTTCGCTGACCATGCTGTTTTCACGTCCGGGGACCGCTACCGCAGCGGCCGCTGCGGTAGCGGTCCCCGGACGTGAAAACAGCATGGTCAGCGAACATTAGACTCGGG
>JACMPN010000202.1 GCA_014377495.1 Candidatus Sericytochromatia bacterium | reverse complement strand
CGGGACAGCAACGCCCTCACCTACCTGGAAGCGGGCAAATTCCCCAAGGTCTGCCTCCGGGTCGATACGGTCACCGTCCTGAAAAAACCGACCGGCGGGGCTACCCAGCAAGGTCAGGCCCGGATCGGCGGCGTGCTGACGTTTCACGGGGTGACCCGGCCGGTCAGCCTGCTGCTGAACGGCCAACTCACCGGCGACACACTGACGGCCGATGGCCAGTTCTCGGTGCTGCTCAGCGACTTTCAGGTAAAGCGCCCGGAACTACTCTTTGTCCCGATCACCGATTCCATCACCGTCTCGGTGCATCTCAACGCCATCGCCCGCTGACCCGGTTCCTTTGCCGGCGGGCGCCGATCTAGTTGTTCTGGGCCCCGGTAGCCTGCCAGTCCTGGATCAGCTTGATCTGGGCGGCCGAAAGCTTCGGGCCGGACTTGGGCATCTCACCGCTGGCGACGTCACGCGCAATGGCGCCCGCCTTGGCCCTGGCAGCGTCGTAGTTGACCTGCCCGGAGGCGTCCAGCAAGGTCAACGCACTCGCCCCACTACCCCCCGGAGAATGGCAACCCGCACAGCTTTTGGCAAAGATCGGGGCCACCTCGGTCTGGAAGGAACGCAAGGGGCCGGCAACGACCGCACCGGTCGTCGTCGCAGTGCACGCCGTGAGGAGGACGAGGGCACTGCAGCACAGCGGAGCGATCAGTTTCAGCATGGGAAATCCTTCTTTGCCAGAAGACGGGCGGGCGGGACAGGGAGACATTGCCAACTATGGGCATCATACCGAGTAATTGTGTCGGGTTTCACTCATTTCCGGACTGCCGTCCGCACCGGCGATCCGCTTAGGGCTTGCCCAGGGCTTCGGCCAACGGCTTTGTCCCGTCCACCGCCAGGAACGCAGGTCCCGACCACCCGTCGGCGACGGGGGTCCGCAGACGGACGACGTCGCGTCCGCTGCGGAGGGTACTGACATAAAACGGGGTCCACCCCTCCTGCAGGGGCAGGTAGTAGCCGAGATCGGCCTCCGATCCAACCCTTAGGCCGGTGACTGTACTGCCGGACCGGCGTCGGACCCGACCGGCCACCGTGTATGTCCGGTGCGGGCCTTCGCTGATCCGTACGGAGTCCACGTCGATGACGGCCCGACCCAGGCCCAGCGTCAACCACAGGTCGTCCCCGCTGCGGCGGACCACCGGAGCCGCCGCCGTGACCCCGGCATCCGGCAGGAGGGTGGCGGCATCCGTCCCCAAAGTGGTGGTGACCATCGACCGGATGAGGGCCGGAAGGTCCGAGTCCGCCGTGGGTCGGGCCCGCAACCGCCAGAGGTGAAAGTCCCCCGGATATCCAGCCACGTATCGCAGGGTCGCCGAGTCGGCCTCCGGGCTCCCCAGCTTGCCGGCCAGATACCGGTCCGTCAGGCGCCGCAACGCCGCATCCGCCATCAAAGCCGGCCGACCAGCCTGTTGGCGCAGGTCGTTCAGGGTTTGCAGGGCGACCGCCTCAAGGGCCGTCGCTTCCGGTGTGGCGGCAACGGCTTCCGTCGGCGTCCAGGCCACCGCACCGGGGCCGTCCGCCTGGACCAACGGCTGACCGAACCAGAGCACGGCATCGGGGCTGGGCAGCTCCCAGTAATGGAGGCGGGCGATATCGTGCAGATCCGGCCGCCCATGCCCGTAATAATCGTCACGACCCGCATCCAGCACGAAGGGGGGCACGGCGCTGGTGCCGGTGTTTGGGCTGGCGTACATCAAATCGTGCACGTCATCGGTGGCGTGCGAGCCACGGCCCTGGTGTGGGGCGCCCTGCGGTACGGCGCCCAAGGCGTGGAACAGCTCATGGGCGGCCACCTTGTCGAGCCGCCCGAACGTCCCCGCCCCCTGGTTTAAATCGATGACCAACTGCACCAGCCCGACCAGACCGCCACCGACGCCGGTCCAATCCGTGTGCAGGTTGTCCCCGTAGAAGGCGAGCATCACCTTCTGCGGATGGCTGAGCCCCGCCGCCTGCAAGGCCGTACCGATCTGCTCCAGCACGGCCCCTGAGTCACTGGACGATGCCAGCGGGGCCTTCAGCCGGTGAAAGGTCACGTCCGGCACTTCCTGGTAGGTATCCAGGCGGAGCCGCCGGCCGCCGGTCTGGCCGGCGATCCAGGTCTGGATCCGCCGCATGGACCGGGCAATCGTCCCATCCGTGTCCAATTGCCCATCCGCCCCCTGCGGCGGCAGGACGTAAAAGGCATGCACCTGCAGGCCCTGGACATCGTCCGGTCGGTCGGTCGTGGCCCGCTGGGTCGTGCCGACGGTGACCGTCGCCCCGGACTCGGAACCCATGGCCGGGATCGCGACGGCCATGGGCCACTGACAGGCCACCAGGGAGACGGCACCGAGGGCGATGAGGGCGGCATGTAGGGGCTTCAATGGGCTGGACCGTCTTGTCAAAACACAGCGGCCCCCACCCGATGTGACCATGGGGAAGGGACCGCTGAAAGGGAAGCGTTGGGCCGAAAGCGGCTGCTTACTCGATGTACTCACGCAGGCGGCGATTCCGGTTCGGGTGGCGCAGCTTGCGCAGGGCCTTGGCCTCGATCTGCCGGATCCGTTCCCGGGTGACGCCGAACTCCTGACCGACTTCCTCAAGAGTCCGCGGCCGACCGTCATCGAGACCGAACCGCAGGCGCAGCACCTGCTGCTCCCGGGGCGTCAGTGTGCTGAGCACCTCGTTGATGTCCTCGCGGAGCAGTTCCTGGGTCACGGCCGTGACGGGCGCTTCGGTCTCCCGGTCCTCGATGAAGTCGCCCAGGCGGGAATCTTCTTCCTTGCCGATGGGCGTCTCCAGGGAGATGGGCTCCTGGGCGACCTTGATGATCTCCCGCAGCTTCTCGACGGTGACCAGCATTTCCACGGCGATTTCTTCTTCGAGGGGTTTGCGACCGAGCTCCTGGCTGAGCCGGCGGGAAATCTTCTTGAGACGGTTGATCGTCTCCACCATGTGCACGGGGATGCGGATCGTCCGGGCCTGATCGGCGATGGCCCGGGTGATCGCCTGCCGGACCCACCACGTGGCGTAGGTGCTGAACTTGTAGCCCTTCATATGGTCGAATTTTTCGACGGCCCGGATCAGACCCAGGTTGCCTTCCTGGATCAGGTCCAGAAAGAGCATGCCGCGGCCGACGTACTTCTTGGCGATCGAGACGACGAGGCGCAAGTTCGCCTTGGCGAGCTTTTGCTTGGCGATCATGTCGCCGTTGACGATGCGCTTGGCCAGGGCGACTTCTTCGGGACCGCTGAGCAGGGGGATCGTGCCGATCTCCCGCAGGTACATGCGGACCGGATCGTCGGTGCTGCTGCTGCGCGTCGCCGGGATGCCCAGATCGACTTCTTCGGTGCTGACGAACTGGTCGGTCTCGGTTTCCTCGGTCTCGTCGGCGACGACGACCGTGGCTGAGCCCAGCAACTCCTCGACGTCCTCCGTGGCCTCGTCGGGCTCGGCCCGCCCGTAGGGGTTTTCGCCCAGCCCGTCGTCGGAGTAACTGCTACCACTGCGCCGGGGGCGCACTTTGGCCTTTTCAGTCACGGATCCCCCTTCTGTTTTAGCTGTGCCACCCAAGCGCTTAGGCTTGGGGGATGGCGCGTTGCCCATTTAGAAGCCGTCCCTTTAATTCCTGCAACTGCCGCATCAACACTTCTTGTGCCTCCGGCGCCAATGAATCCGCCATCAGCGCCGTCTGCAACCGGCGGGCCTCGATTTTCAGCCAGTTATTCACCATGGACTGCAGGTTGTCGTCGAGGATCTGGGTCTCTTTGCCCGCCACACCGTCATAGCCGTCGAGAATCTCGGCGACCCGACCGTGCAACGCCATGTCGTCGCACCCCTCCAGCACCTGGTCCCATCCCCATGCCGTCGCCTCACCGGACAATCCGTCCATCAACGACCAGAGCCGCTGGTGATCCGGGTCGCCGAAAGGCACGTCCCGCAACCGTTCCCGAATCCGGTCACGATCCAGAGGATTTGAACCCATGAAATAGAGTACCGTTCTTTCCGCTGACCAGCCAGTCCCTTTGACGCTCAATGTGCGTTGTACCGTGTCTTTGCCCCGCTGGCCCCGCCACAAACCCTGTCGCAGTGTCTCTTCGGGCAATCCCAGCCGCGGCGCCAGGGTTCGCACAAGTTCATGACGGATTACCGGATCGTGCTCATCCCGCAGGACGGGACGCAAGCGTTCCACCGCGTCCGCCTTGGCCTGCCGCTCCCGCAGGTCAAGTCCTTCGAGCGAACGCTCGATCGCATATTCGGTCCAGGTCGGCGCTGCGGCGACCAGGGAACCGAAGGCGCCCGACCCCTTGGCCAGGATGAAGGCATCGGGATCCTTGCCCTCCGGGACCTGGACGACATAAAGCCGCAACCCGACCCCTTTGGTGACGTCCAGCAGGACCTGACGGCCCCGCTCGATCGCCTCCTGGCCGGCCCGATCCGCGTCGAAGGCCAGCCACACCCGCTTGGAGATCGAGTGCTTGACCAGCATCTTGGCCTGGTGGGGTGTCAGGGCCGTACCGGAACTGGCCACGGCGTGGGTGAACCCTGCCTGGTGACAGCGGAGCACGTCCATGTAACCCTCGACGAGCAGGACTCCGTCGGCCGCCGTGATCCCCGGCTTGGCCAGGTGCATGGCGTAGAGCACGGCGGATTTGTTGTAGAGCAGGGTCTCCGGGCTGTTCAGGTACTTGGGCCCTTCGCCGTGGAGGATGCGCCCGCCAAAGGCCACCGTCTCGCCCCGCTCGTTGGCGATCGGGAAGATCAGCCGGTCCCGGAACCGGTCGTAATAACCGCCCGAGTCCCGCTCGGCGACGAGCCCGGCCCGCAACAGGACGTCAGGATCGATGCCGTGCCGGCCCATTTCCTTCAGGAGGCCGTCCCAGCCCGCCGGGGCATAGCCGAGGCCGAAGCGCTCGATCATCGGCGCATCGACACCCCGCTCGGCCAGATAGGTCCGGGCCTGGGCCCCCTCGGCGCCGGCCAGCCAACGGGCAAAGGCCATCTGGGTCAGGGCATGCAGTTCCTTGAGCTGTTTGCGCTCGTCCCGCACGGCCGCATCGTCCCCCGCCTCATGGGCCAGGACGACGTTGTAGCGCTCAGCCAACCGCTCGGCGACCTCGCGGAAGCTGAGGTTTTCGAGCCGCATCAGGAAGGTGAAGACGTTGCCGCCCGCCCCGCAGCCGAAACAGCGGAAAAACCCCTTGTCGGGATGGACGTAGAAGCTGGGCGACTTTTCACCATGGAAGGGACACAGCCCGCGATAGCTGAGACCGATCCGCTTGAGGACGACATGCTCGCCAATGATCTCCAGCAAATCGGCGCGGTCCCGCACCGACGCCAGGGCGTCTTCTGCAATCAGGCCCATCGTGTCATGCCTCGCACTGTGTCACCGGTCTCAAGCCGGAAACGGCGTGGGCAGGAAGCGGTTTTCGTAGATCCGGATCGCATACGTGTCCGTCATGCCGGCCACATAGTCGATGGCGGACTGGATCAGGTCGTCGGCGACGATGTCGTGGCCCAGGTGCTTGGCGAGCAACTCGGGGTGGGCGACGAAATCGTGATACAGCGCCTGCACCACCCGGGTCGCCTTGGCATCCTCGCTCTTGGCGGCGGGATTGAGATACACCCGTTCGAACATGAAGGCCCGCAGCTCGTCCATCATCGCCTGCACCTCGTGGCTGAAGCAGATGTGGTCCGCATCGCGGGAGGCCAGGACCATGTCCTTGACGAGGGTGGCGATCCGCTCGCCATGGGTGGTCCCCAGGGCCCGCAGGGTCCGGCGGGGCAAATCCTCCAGGCGCAACACACCGGCCCGGATGGCATCGTCGATGTCATGGTTCAAATAAGCGATGCGGTCGGCGACCCGGACGATCTGCCCTTCGAGGGTCTCCGGCATGTGCTCGCCCGTATGCCCGTGGATGCCGTCCCGCACCTCCCACGTCAGATTCATCCGTTCCAGGACCTCGACCACCCGCACGGACTGCAGGTTGTGCTTGAAGCCGCCGGGGACGACGGCGTTCAGGGCCGACTCGCCGCAATGGCCGAAGGGCGCATGGCCAAAATCATGGGCGAGACCGATCGCCTCGATCAAATCCTCGTTCAGCCGTAACGCCCGGCCGATCGTCCGGCTCACCTGGGTCACCTCGAGGGTATGGGTCAGCCGGGTCCGGTAGTGGGCCCCGGAAGGCGCAATAAAGACCTGGGTCTTGTCCTTGAGGCGGCGAAAGGGCTTGGAGTGCAGCACCCGGTCGCGGTCCCGCTGAAAGGCGGTCCGCAGCTCATCTTCGGCCCGTGGCTCGGCCCGGCCCCGGGAGAGGGCGCTCTTCGCTGCCCGGGGGGCAAGCTGAGAAAGTTCCCAGGTCTCCTGCTCCGCCCGCAAATTCAGGACATTGGCAGCGTTGGTGGTGTCTAGCATGGCCACGATCTCCTCCGGGGCGTCCCCGCAAAGTTGCTCCACAGGGACGTCCTTGCATTCTACCCAGGTCACGCCGGGCGCCAAACGCCGTGTTTGCTGAATCTGCTCCCCAGGACCCTGTCCAGCCTGGCCAATGGGCGGGCGCAAAGGCAGGTTCCAGGCCATCCCCCCGCCGGGATTTGGACGATCTGCCAGCACGTTGGTTCCCGGATCCCCGTTTCCCGCATGGCCGCCGGTCGCCAGCTCCGGGTTACTATTCCCGTCGGTGGGGTAGCAACCGATGCGGCATTGTTCCCCCGACGCACCCGCCCCAAGGCTCGGAAAGGTACCCCATGGCCGTCTCTGACGACGATCTCACCTGGTTGACGCAGCAAGGACATTTGAGCCAGGAACAGGCCACCGGATTACGGACGGCCCTGCAGGCCCGTCGAGGGGCCGCCAGACTGGTTGAGCCCGCCCTCCGTCCCGCCTGGTCACCCCGCTTCGACTTTCTCAACGTCGCCTACTACTTCGGGGCCCTGCTCGTCATGGGGGCCATGGGCTTCTTTATGACCCTGGGCTGGGAAGCCTTCGGCGGGGGCGGCATCGCCGCCATCGCCGTGGCCTATGCGGCCGCCTTTGTCCTCGCCGGGCGGCGCCTCTGGTACAAGCATCAGCTCTATGTGCCCGGCGGCCTGCTGATCACCATGGCCGTGGCCATGGTGCCCCTGGCCACCTATGGGATCCAGCGGGCCCTGAACGTCTGGCCGGACGCCGATCCGGGCAATTTCCGGGAGTTTCACCAATGGGTCAAAGGCGGCTGGTTCACCATGGAGATCGTCACCGTGCTCGCCGCCGGTGCCGCCTTACGCTGGTTCCGCTTTCCGTTCCTCGTGGCGCCGATCGCCTTCTGCCTCTGGTACATGGCCATGGATGCCACGCCGCTGATCGCCGGGGCCAACTTCACCTGGCTCGACCGGGGCTGGGTCTCCCTGGGCTTCGGCATCGCCACCATCGCCAGCGGCGTCATCGCCGAAAAAAAGGTGCACCGGGACTTTGGCTTCTGGCTCTATCTGTTCGGCCAGTTGGCCTTCTGGGGCGGCCTGACGACGGTGGCCGGCTGGCATGAGGGCCACGGCTGGGTCACCAGCGGGCTGCGGATCCTCTTGGGCGGACTCGGCCTGGCGGCCGTCATCGGCGGGACCCGCACCAGGCACCCGGTCTTCACCGTCTTCGGCGTCTATGCCGTGCTGCAATACATCGGCTATCTGGCCTGGCCGGAAGGCCCCTGGCAGAGCGCCCAGGCGATCATCTACGGGCTGGTGCTGTGTGCCGTGGCCTTTGCCGGCGACACCCGCAGGCCCAAGGATCCCGCTGGCTGGGTCTACCTCCTGGGGGCGTTCACGCTGAACATGGGGATCATAGCCCTGACCTTCCGGCATGCCGACGAATGGCGCAAAGGCCTGTTCGCCGTCGCTTGCCTGGCCTTCATGCTGATCGCCATCATCCTGCAGCGGCGGATCTTCCTGGTGATCGGAGCCCTCGGCATGCTGGCGTATATCGGCCGGCTGGCCACGGAGATCTTTGCCGACTCCCTGATCTTCCCGTTTATCCTCAGCGGCATCGGCATCGGCATCATCGCCCTGGCCGTGGCCTACCGCCGTCAGCATGAAAGATTGCGGACAGCCATTGTTTCCAAGCTGCCGCCCTGGTTGATCGAACGCCTGCCGCCCCTGCCGTCCTAACCGGAGATCAGACCGCCGGCAGTTGCCTGACGCCGGCCGGATTGTCGAAACGGGCCTCACCGGCGGCGCTGTCGATCGGGGCTTCGGCCATTTTCTTGGCCACCCCCGTATCGGCGAGGATGGTGTTCAGTTCGAACTCCAGCCGGCGCAACTCATTCATCGCCACGATGGGCACAGCTTCCGGCATCGCATAGGGATCCATGCGGATCAGGTCGGCGTTCGTTTCCTCGATCTGCTTGACGACCTGCTTGATCTCGTCGATCGCCGTTTCCAGCTCGTTCTTGCGGATCAGCAGGACGACGATCCGCCGGCGCTCGGCCTCAGCCTGCTCACGGGTGTGGCGGATGGCGGCGATCTGCTTGCGCTGCCGCTCGATCGTCCTCACGCTGTTCACAATCGAATCCAGCGGGTTGCGGCCATCGTTCTGGAAATCGTCCCGCTCGGCCATCAGGTACCGGATCACGCCATGGTCGGTCATGATCTTGGACAGCTCGTCCTCCAGGCCCTGCAACTCACGGGAGGTCGCCAGCAGCGACGTCTCGACAGTGGGCTGGTTGCGGCCTGAGTCCTGGTCGATGCGGCCGAGCATGTCCTGGATCTGGACGATCTTGTCCTCGACCTCACGTTTGCGGCGGAGCAACCCTTCCACCCGGCCCTTTTCAAGTTCTTCCTGGCGTTTGGACTCACGCAGCGCCTCCATCCGCTGGCGCTGGCGGTCGACGACCTCACGCAGGGCCATGGTCACGGGCTCGCTGATCTTGATGGCCCCCGGCAGCATGTCGGTGGCCGGCGCCAGACCGTCGCCGCTGTTGTCGGAAAACCGGTCCATCGCCTTTTCGAGTTTTTGCATGATGGCGTTGGCCGCATCGGACCGGGGCACCAGCACCTTGGTGTCGATCCTGGCCGGCAGCACTTCGGAGACGGTGGCTGTCTCGATGACGGGGGTCGGCTTGGCGGGTTTGACGGTGATCGGGGTGGAGTCGTCGACCGTGAAGTCGAAGCCCGTCTTGGGCGGGGCGTCCACGACCGGGGCTACGGAGGCTTTGACGGGGGGCTTGGGGG
>JACMPN010000201.1 GCA_014377495.1 Candidatus Sericytochromatia bacterium | reverse complement strand
TCGATGCGCGCACCGATGCCGATCTCGCGGTGCTCGCCGGCGCGATCGAGCTGCTCGGGGCGCGGGCGATCCCGGTGGGGTCCGCCGGGCTCGCGGTCGAGATGGCGCGGGCGTGGGGCGGCGGCGTCACGGCTGGCGCAGCCGTCGCACCGGCCGCGGTCGCGGCGACCGACGCCGACGCCGACGAACTCGCGACCTCCGCCGCCACCATGTCCGCCGCCACCCCCATCGTCGTTGTCGTCCGCTCGCTGCACGACGGCAGAGGCCAGGTCCACACGCAGGTATTGCCAACCTTCCCGGCACAGGTAGCCCAGAAAAGCAAAATCGATCACCACCTTGGGGATCTCGATCCACCGATACACCGGCCAAAGCCAGGCAACCGTGCGGAGGAGCGCCAACCCATACATCATCTGCACGATCGGCACCAGGCCCCATTGGTGCCGAGCCGCAAACCAGACGCCGACCAACACAGCCGCACGCTCTGTTGCATAGATCCAGCCTTCTTTGCGCATGTCCTCCAAGCTGCGAAAGACATCCACAAAAGTCAAAGCGATCGCATCGGTGGCCGACAAGAGCATGAAGAGGGCCATCGCCGTTTGGACCTCGGGCGGCTTGTCCAGCCAACGTCCCGCAAGGACCGCCAGGAACACCGCTCCGATCGCCATCAGACTGCGCAACAACAGCACTTGAACCAGGTAATGCCCCGCCTGTTCGCGACAGCGCGGGACATCACGCAAAATCACGCCTTTGGTGCCGAGCATCAGCAGAAGCATCAGAAACCAGGAGAACACGTAGGAGAATGCATACTGACCGTACCCATTGGCGTGGAGGTGACGGGTCAGGATCATCGCAGACAGGAGGGACAGTACCTGCAAGGTGACCGTTTCACCGATCAAATAGCCCGCATTGCGGATGATCAGGCGTAAGGTTGGCATGGGTGAAGAGGTACCGTGCATCACGGTCTGATCACCACTGACTCAGATGGGAGGCCGACACGATCCAACACAGTCTGAATCCTCGGCACGTACAAGACAGGCAATATCCGTTCCTAACTCGACTGGCTGCAGAGCCTGCGATGATGACGACGGCGTGACTAACCGGGGCCGAACCAAAAACAGCTTCCGGATTAGGGCCTTTTGCTCACTAGCCAGAGACGGCCTGCCACGGCGTGGACTGCCAATGAAATCCGGTCGATGGTGTATCGTGAACCTGCCGACGGAATTCCCCTGCCCCTGTGAGCACCATTATGACCCTTAGCCTAGCCGATACACTCAAGCCCGCCCATCCTTCCCTTGCCTGGCGTGTCGTGGGTGACGAGGTCATTTTGGTCGATCCCACCCAGGCGGACACGGTGGTACGCGTCTTCAATACTGTTGGTGGGGCGATCTGGCTGCAGCTCGATGGGACACGTGATTTGGCGACTGTCGCCGAGATCGTTGCCGCCACTTACGAGGCGCCCCTAGCGGACATCCAGGCTGATGTCCTGGCCTTTGCCGAGACGCTGACGGCAAAGGGCGTACTCGTCCCCGCATGAGCGACTCCCTCACGCTGCCGTTCGGTCGCACCCGGATATGTCTGGAAAGCGACGACCCAGCCGTGCTGGCCTATCTGCACAGTCGTTACCATCGCTATGCAACCAGCGAAGCGCCCACAGCGGCACTCCGCTTCCTGGGCGACCATGCCTACGACCCCGTCACGGCCGTGGACATCGCCTGGGAGGAGACACGCGGGGTCTGGCACGGACACTGCGGCGCCTTCTCAGCCACCTTTGATCCTGTCAGCGGGGTGGGCACAGCCAGCGTCACCGGTGATCCCGATGGACTGCCCTCCGCCGTGGAGAACACCCTACGCGGCATTGGGGCCCGGCTACTGGCCAATGAGGGCCTTTTGCTCGTCCATTCCTGCGGCATCGTTCATGCCGGGCGGTTAGCCGTGTTTTATGGACCCTCCGGGGTGGGTAAGACGACCTTGGCCCGCACTGCCGCCGCCGCCGGCATGCCCGTGGCCGGGGACGACCTGCTCATCCTCGACCCTACCAGTGGATTTGGCGGGGGTTCGCCATTCTGGGGAGATGGCGCCGACCTGGAGCCAGCCTTGGGCTGGTGGCCGCTTGATTCTCTGTGGCGTCTGGAACAGGCGCCGGTGGCACGGCGTGAACGGCTGTCCGGAGCGGCCGCAGCTGCAGAATTGCTTTGTCAGGTGCCGCTTCCAGCCCGCTATGTGCCACAATTGCTGGACGGCGTCGCCAAACTGGTGGGGACGGTGCCCCACGGACGGCTTTGTCTACCACGCCCCCGGGCCTGGCAGGATATACAGGAGGTAGCCTTTGGCAACCACATACTTTGACGATGTTCGGGCCTTTGCCGCAAACGAAGCCTGGCCCCTGTGGGCGATCTTCGAGCTGACCTATCGCTGCAATTTCGACTGCGTGCACTGCTACTGCGTACGTGGGGGTGGCAAGCCAGAGCTGACGACCGAAGAGTGCAAGCGGACCATTGATCAGATGGCCGACTTCGGAGTGCTCTTCCTCACCTTCAGTGGGGGCGAGATTTTCCTGCGGCCGGATTTCATGGAAATCGCCCGCCACGCCCAACAGCGCCGCTTCAGCATCCGCCTGTTCACCAACGGCAGCCTGATCACCCCGGCCAAGGCCGCCGACATCGCCAGCCTGCACCCCGAGATGGTCGAGATCAGCCTGTACGGTGCCTCGGAGGAAACCTACGAGGCGGTCATGGGTCACGGCAAGATGTTCGGGGCCGTCATGAAAGGCATTGAAAACCTGCTCGCCAACGGCGTCCGGGTGATGCTGAAGTTGCCCCTGCTGCGGGAAAACGTCCACGAAGCCGATGCCATCCAGGCCATTGCCGACGGGTTTGGCTGCCGGCTCCAGGTCGGCAGTGAAATGACCTTCCGGGATGACGGCAACCGGGCACCGTTGGGCCACCAGTTGCCGCCGGCCGAGTTGAAGGTCATGCTCCGCAAGTTCGGGGCCGAACCTGCCGATGCCCCCCGCAGCCTCGACAGCGAGGTCTGCACGACCGGCAAATCGATGATGGTCCTGTCGCCATACGGCGACGTCTACCCCTGCATGCAGATCAAAAACAGTCAGGGCAACGTCCGCACGCAGGACATCGCCGATATCTGGCAGAATGCCCCGTTCCTGCAATACCTGCGGGGACTCACCCTGCGGGACTTCAGCAGTTGTGCCGGTTGCTCGGCCGTCGGGGGCTGTGATTTCTGTCCGGGCATGGCCCTGATGGAAACGGGCGACCTCCTGGGTCATTCCACGCAGTCCTGCAATCTCACCGCCATGGTGCTCGATAACGAGAGGAGCCCTGTACATGCCACCGTTTGACCCTGCCACAGACGACTCAAACCGCTCACCGAACCGTCCGGCCAAACTGCCCTACGAGCGGCCGACGATCAAGTTCGAAGGCCATGTGGAGGCGTTGGCGGCGAGTTGTACGGGACGTTCCAACAAAAAGGTCGGTCAGGCTGTTTGCCGCATTCAGGGCGCGTTCTCCTAAGCCATGGGCAGCATCTTTCGTCGTTGGACCGTCGGCGCATGGCTGACCGCCGCTGTCGGTGCCGGATTGATCGCCAGCGCCGTCACAGCCGGCTGCACAGTGCCGCCGGCGCCGGTCTTGCGGCCGGACGTCCAGCCTCTGGGTCGGACGTGGACCTACCGGGTGAGCGATCGGCAAGGCGCCGTCTTGGGTCAGATCGTCTCCAAGATAGTGGCAGCTGAGGGCACCAAGCTCACCCAGGAAACTACGGAAACCTTCAATGGGGTGACGACGACACGGCGTTCGATCGCCACCTTTCAGCCTGACGGCTCCCTGCTCGTCGAAGACAATGACGGCAAAGTATCTCCATTACCCTCAGTCCGACAGCGGCTCACGCCCGGGGCCAGTTGGGAAAACCCGGACGGCACCAAGGTCACGGTCGAGATCCAGGAAACAGTGACAGTGCCGGCCGGCAGCTACGTCGCCTACCGGCTGCGGCAACGGAAGGGCGAGACCACCATCGTGGACTGGTTCTACCCGGC
>JACMPN010000200.1 GCA_014377495.1 Candidatus Sericytochromatia bacterium | reverse complement strand
CCACAACAACACAGGGAGGCACAAAAGAAGGAGAAGGGCGGAAAAAAAACGGCCCCCACCCCGGGTAGGGAAGGACTAAGCCTCGGTGACTTCAGCGACAATGGCCCCTTCTTGGGCTTGGTGTTGTCGAAGGACGCCGTGGCGGCGCCGGCCAGACTGGAGCCGTGGTCCGTCTGGGAAACCCGGAAGCCGGTCCGCCTCTGCACACTGACACTGGGGGTGTAACTCCAGCCGATCGCCTTGTGGTTGGCGCCGTTCAGGTCACTGGAATAGCGGAAAAATCCATAGCCCCACTTGGCCGGGTTCGTCGTCGACTCGTTGAGCTTGATCCGCTCGGCGGCGACGTCACGTCCCTGCACGTGGCTGTCGAGGAATTCGTTGGCGATGCCCATGCCAGGCGTCTGGCCGCCGGCGGCCCCCGCCACGATGTATTGGACGCCGTCACGGGTCAGCTGATCGGGGTGATGGGTGTGACCGGCCAGCACGGCTGATACCTGATAGCGGCTCATCAGGGCGGTGAACCGGGCTACCTGATCCGGCTGGGTCATGACGGGGCTGGCGAACTTGATGGGGGCGACCTTGCTGATCTTGGTCGTCAGCCGTTCCTTGCTGCGCAGCGGCGGCACATGGAGGGCCACGAGCGTCGTCTCGAGGTGGGAGAGGGCCGTGTCCGTCCGGGCGAACTCGGGTGCCGTCGCATCGTCGACACGGTCACCGCCATCGATGACCAGGTCCGGGTGACGGGCGTTGACGTCTTCGACGAGCCGGTCGATCAGCGGCATGCGGGCATTTGCGTCGGTGAAAAAGACGACATGCAGGGGTTTGGCGGCAGGAGACGGCGTCGTCTGCAGGCGATCAGTGGGACTGGGCACAGGGGCCGCGGGCCGCAGGAGGCCACCGGCGACATGCTGGCCATTGCTCGGAGGGCTGGTCGGCGGAATGGCCGGCGTGAGGCCTGACGGCTCGCCGTCATGGCCACCCTGGACACCCTGAACCATATCGTGCCCCTGTCAGCCGTGATGCCCTATCGGGGCATGATCGGCTGGGCCGCCGTGTAACTTGCCCTGGCGGTCCTGGCGCTGCCTGCTGATCGTACCGCCAACAAGCTGACCTGGGACACGGGGGCCTCAACTCCGTCGGCGGACGTCTGAAACCGGCTGAACATGGCCTGCAACGTGCCGGACAACCCGGCCAACTCGTCGGCTGCACCCGCCAGGTCGCCCATGGCGGACAATTGGTCCTCGGTCCCGGCAGCGACCTCTTGGGTCCCGGCGGCTGCGGCCCGAGCCAGGGCCGCCAGGTGTGCCAGATGGCCGGCGAGACGGCCGGAGGCCGTCGTCAACTCGGACGACGAGCCGTGGATCCGGGTCGCCTGCCGGTCAGAGGTGCGGATGGCCGTATCGATACCCTGCATCGCCGTCTGTACGGTGGTCACGCCCGCCAGGCCGACGCCGACCGCTGCGAGGCAGGTGGTCATGCCATGAACGACCAGGGTGGTTTCCGTCTGTACCTCGGTGACGATGCGCCCGATGTCCTCGGTGGCTTTGCGGCTTTCGGCGGCGAGTTTGCGGACCTCGTCGGCGACGACGGCAAAACCTTGGCCGTGCTCCCCGGCCCGGGCCGCTTCGATCGCCGCATTCAGGGCCAGCAGGTTCGTTTGGGCGGCGATGCTGCGGATGAACTGGTTAATCGTGTCGATCTCGCCGGACATGGCATTTAGCCGGGTGGACGAGTCGGCTGCTTCTGTGACCCGGTCACGGAGCCGGGACATCTGTTTGAGGGTATCGTCGAGCGCCGCCTGGCCCGTCGTGAGGGCGGTCGTCGCCACGGCAGCGGCCTCGGCGGTGGCCAGGCTGCTGACCGCCACTGCCGCTGCCAGGTCGTTGATGACGGCGCCGGCATCGGCGGCCTGCTGACAGTTGCTGGCCTGCTCGCACGCCCCCTGTGCGAGATGGTCGGCCGTCTGCGAGACGTGGCGCGAGGTGTCGCCGACCTGGCCGCTGATCGTCTGGACAGTCGTTGCGGCGCCGTTTACGGCGACCGCCGTGGCCCAAACCTGGCGCACCATTGTGTCCAACTGGCCCAAGAAGTGGTTAAAGCCCCGGGCCATGTCGGCAACCTCGTCTTCAGCGACGATCGTCAGTCGTCGGGTGAGGTCACCGCCACCAGCGGCCATGACGTCCAGCATTTCGCGGGTCTGCTGCAGGGGGCGAACGATGCTACGGGTGACAAGCAGGGTCAACCCGATGCCACAGGCCAGGGCACCCAGGGCCAGACAGAACAGAATCGTGCGTGCCCTGGCCTGAGTCGTCTCGGCGGCATCGACGGCCGCCAGGGTGAATGCCTCCACATCGGCCAGCAGGCGGGCATTGACCTGACGGAACGCGTCGATGAGCGCCTGCCCATCGCCCATGTGTGTGCGGGCTCCGGTCAGGTCACCCTGCATCGCCTGCTGGATCAGCGTGTCGTGAAAGGACTGTACGGCCTCGAGCTTGGGCTTGGCGTCCGTCATCAGGCCGGCCAGGGCCGGATGGCCGCCGAGGTGGCCCATGACGTAGCTCAGGTCGGCATCCGCCTGGATCCGGCCCTGATCGTAGGTCCCCAGGTCGGAGAGCCGGCCGGTGACGAGATAGGCCCGAACGCCGGTCTCCTCACTGGTCAGATCGGCGACGAGGCTGCGGACATGCTGGCCGAGGGGCATGGCGTCCCGGGCGAGGTCCGTCACCCGGTCGTTGATCCGGCTGAAGGCCAGCGATGCCGTCATCACAAGGCCCGACAGGACCGCCGCCGAGACCGCCGTCTGCGTGAAAAGTTTGACCTGGATCGATGTTCGCATCGCTACCCCGCTGCTGTGTTCTGGTGCAATTCTTAATACTATATCATGAAATTTTGTAAATGAATGCCAAGGGGAGTCGTCAAAGGGTCGGGACTCTCCCGTCGGGCCATCCTGGGCCGGGATTGCCGGTGGGCCCGCATGCGGACGTGCCTTGACGGTGCCGCTATTCAAGCCTTACGCTTGTCGGGGTGTCGAAATTAATTTCGAGTCACGGCAGGTGTGACCGTCACGCAGTGACCGGACCGTTGGGGGCGATGGCTGAGGGTGGGGCGATGATCATTCATATCGACATGGATGCGTTCTTTGCGGCGGTGGAGCAACGCGACGACCCCGCCTTGCGGGGGCGTCCGGTGATTATCGGCGGGGATCGTACCTCCCGGCGGGGTGTCGTGGCCACGGCGTCGTATGAAGCCCGACGCTTCGGCATTCATTCGGCCATGCCGCTCAGCGAGGCGTTGCGCCGGTGCCCGGATGGCATATATCTGCGGGGCGACTTTCACAAATACCGGTCCGTGCACGAGCAGTTGGTCGCCTTGTGGCGCCAATTCACACCCACGATGCAGGTGGTCAGCATCGATGAAGCGTTCCTGGACATCCGCGGTTGCGAGCGGCTGTTCGGGCCAGCGGACGTGATGGCCGCCGAGATCCAGGCCATCACGTCCCGTAAGTTGGGCCTCAGTGCCTCTTTGGGTGTCGCTCGCAACACCCTGGTCGCCAAGGTGGCATCGGACCATGCCAAGCCGCACGGCCTGACCATCGTTGCTCCCGGCGGCGAAGCGGCTTTCCTGGCCCCCAAGCCGCTGCGGGCGCTCCGGGGTGTGGGGCCGGTGTTGGCGGCAAAGCTGCATCAGCTGGGCTTGCGGACGGTGGCCGACGTGGCGCGGGCCGAGCCCGAATGGTTGCGCCGGGCGATGCCGTCGGGTGCCGACGGCTTGCAGGCGATGGCCCGTGGCGAAGGGTCCGAGCAACTGTCGGCAGATACCCCGCGCAAGCAGATCGGCAGCGAAGCAACCTTTGCGTACGACACCGCGGAGCTTGAGTACCTCGCCGCCCGACTGCTGGCCCAGGCCCGGGAGGTGGCGGGGACACTGCGGCGACGGGGACAAGTGGCCCGTCGACTGACCCTCAAGCTGCGGGACCGGTCTTTCCAGACCCAGACACAGGGTCTGTCTCTGCAGGTGCCGTCCGATCAGGATCAGGACCTGTACCGGGCGGCCCGGCAGCTTCTCGATCGCCATTGGCACGGTGAACCGGTGCGGCTGATCGGGATCGCAGTCAGCGATTTGGGCGAGCAGACCCGCCAGCTGGATCTCTTCGCCGATCCGGATGCCGCACGGCGCCGGCAGATCGGTCACTGTCTGGATGCAGTCAGCGATCGCTTCGGCCAGTCGGCGATCACCTGGGCCAAGACCCTGATTCCGGGGAACGACTGAATGGCGCAGCCATGGCAGGCTGGGATCAACGTGCCTTGGCGCTTAACGCTTTGTGTTCTGGTTGGTGCCGTACGTGTTGCCAGTGGCCGGATAGCCGCCGTTCGATGCCGGATAACCGCTGCTGTAGCTGCCGTCAGTGCTGGGGTAGCCATTGCCCGAAGCGGGATAACCGGTGTAGCTGCCGCCGGTCGAGCCGTAATTGCCACCGGTCGAACCGTTGCCGTACTGATCCGTGGAACCGTAACCCTGGCTGGCACTCCGTGCGGGAGTGGCATAGGGGGCGTTGGTAGGCAGGGGGGACACGGAGACCGAAGCGTTATCGGCAGCCCACCGCTTGTCGGTGTACGTGCGGGTGATCGTCTGACCGGCAGGCACCGTGATTTGTTCCGTGAAGTCCCGCAGCGACTCGCCCTTGTCGAGGATGGATACCCGCAGGCGTCCCGTCTGCTCAGTGCTGGCCGGGTTCGAGACGGAAACCGTGACCGTGAAGGACCCGAGACCCAGAACCGTGCCGTTCTTCTTGCTATCGATCTTGGCAACGAGGGGCACATGCATGCTGCCGCCGCTGTTCGGATCGTACTGGTTGCCGCTGGGATAGGCATTTGGATCACTATAACCGGGGTAGGCGTTCGGATCGCTGTAGCCAGGGGTCGTGGCATAGCCCGGGCTGTAGCCGGGTGAAACCGGTGCGCCGTTGATCGGCACGAGCGGGGGCGGCGTCTGCAGGGTGCGGCCGCAACCCACCAAGAGCATGGTCGCGGTCAGCACGCTGAGAGTGAGTACTCGCTGCATCACGTCACCATCTCCTTTTTGGGGCCGCTTGTCGGCCGCCGCTACCGGTTACCCATTGGTTGTCGTCCGGTAAAGGTCAGATGTTGCCCTAAGGTTCCCTTATGTTATGCCTATGGAGACCATAGGATAGCCGTGGTTGCGGGGTGGCAAGCTGGTTACGCCGAGTTTGTGGCGGGATCGGCACGATGCCCCATCCCGGAGAGCGCTTAGCCCGTCGCCTCGTCCGGTGCCCAGACGGGTTCGGTGGCGAAGGCCGGATAAAAGTGGCCCAGCGCCGCCATAGCCCAGTCGAACTGGTCGACGTCCTGCGTGTGGGGGCCCGATTTGAGGCCCTCGCCTTCCACCATGGCGGGATGATGGTCGTGAGGGTCTTCCAGATATTCGGCGAGGAAATCCATCATTTCAGGGTCTTCCGTCTCGATCTCCACCGAGCCGATGCTCCCTTTTTTCCCGGACTGGAAGGCCACCGTCGCCAGGATCTCATCCGGGGTCGCCGGATCAAAGACGTTCCAAGTGCTCTCGGTCATGAGTCGTTTCTCCCAGGGTCGGTCGGCCAGTGCAGGTGCCGCGGCCAGCGGCGGGTGATCTTCATGATAAAGGCGAAAGGGGCCGGACCGGGGGCTTCGTTCCGGATTGCCCACTCGGCATAATAGTTATTATTCCGGGTGGTGGCGGGGACACCCTGTGCGTGCGGGTTTGGGGAAACGCCACGGAATGTGGCCTGTGATAACTCGCAGGCACCGGCAATAACTGGGGCTCCGGCAGGGGCCGCTTTGGGGGGGGCGATCCGAAGCAGAGGAAGCGGTGGTTTAGCGGTTGGCCGGTACGGTTACTCCGCTACGGGATGACCCCGGTGGGATGGGCGCTTGGTTTCTTTGGCCAGTTTCATGGCCCCAGGATGGCGATCGCCTCACGCTGACGGACGGCTGAGGAGCGCACCTGGGGATCGGTGCTGGATGATGGCGGATCTCGGATTTGGCCATGCGCCAGCTGTCCCTGGGGGTTGATCTGCTGGCGCACGGCCAGACCGCTGAAACGCACCACGAACCCATTTTCGGCAGGCGCAGAGCGGTCCGATTGGGAAGCGGTTTTCGGCGTTGCGGCCTCACGGCCGTGAGCCGAGGTTCGCCCCGCAGGCGGGCCGCTATCCGCCTACCGGAAAAGGGCTCTAAGCTGATAGACAGAAGCCGACCATGACCAGCCATCGCCAGTTGTACGACACGATCACCGAGACCTATGTCCGTTTGCGCGGACAGGACGTCGATCGGAATTGGCGGGCATTTCTCTGGTGTGCGTCCGTCCGCCCCGACGTCTGGGCCAAAGTGCAGCCCCACGTCGACATCGCGCAGAGCCTCGTGGATTGGGACGGCATCGAGCGAGCCCATTGGTCGGGCGGCGAGCAATTGCTGATCGCCCTGGCCAAGTCCCTTTATCGGAATCAGGGTGCTGTCGACGTGGCGGACTTTGCCCGGCTGGACGGGGAGCTGTGGTCGGCCGCATTGCGGGCGCTCAAGCTCCACCGCGGCGACCGGCTCTAAAGGACCATCGTGCCGAATCCCCAAGACAGCGGCTTACCGTCTTGAGTCCAGGTGACCTTGGCTTGCCAATTGCCCTGGATGCCCAGATCGGGCTTGCCACCGTAGAGGCCTTTTTCCCCTTCGGTCAGCGTCACGGGCACTTGGGCGCCTGGTGAGCCGCTGCCCGGGGCCAGGGACATCGTCAGCGTGGGTGATGTCACAGTCACAGGCTTGTTGGCTGCATCCACGAAGGTGACGCGGATGTCCTGGCCACCCATTTTCAGATGACCGTCCGACGACTGGAAGGCGACCGTCGTGGTTTCCACCGTGCCGGAGATCAGGGTCTTGTAAGGTTCGGGTTTGGCCTGGCAAGCGGTCAATGCGAGCGTGACGGCCGCCAAAAGGGCGATACGGGTCATGGGAATCCTCGTCGGTATGGGTCGTGGTGGTGCAAGGCTG
>JACMPN010000199.1 GCA_014377495.1 Candidatus Sericytochromatia bacterium | reverse complement strand
CTGGTGGGCTTGCTTGGCACCTTGCTCTTGCCCGCTGAGGGGCCCGCGAGCCGGCTCACGGGCGTGGCCTTCATGGTGGCTGTGGGCTCGCTGCTGGTGGTCGAGAACCGCCTTGGCGGCATCTTGGGCATTGCGTTTGGCGGCCTGGGGCTGCTGGTGGGTGCCCGCGGGGCGCGCGGTCCTCGCGCGCTGGTCGTGCTGGCGCTTGCCATCTTCGCGGTGCGCGTCTGGCTGCAGCTCTTCTTGGACCGCACCAACCTCACGGGCTACGGCATCGACCTCACCCACCCCTACGCCTACATCGGTTTGATCGGTGGTTGCCTCTTTGTCGTCCTGGTCGCCATGATGCACCAGCGCTTTCAGGCCCGACGGATCGTCCTGCTGCCGATCGGCTGGGCCGCTCTGGTCGTGCCCTTGCTGGCTGGGTTTCTGCTGCACATTGAGCCGTTGGGCGCGTTCATCGCCGGATTGACGGCTGTCTGCCTGGTTTGGGGCCTGCTGCGCCAAGCCCCGGAGCCGAACCGCCTTGCCGACCTGGCAGCGCCGCTCACCGGGGTCTCCGTGACCACGGCCGTGCTCGCCGCACCCTGGCTGGTTGACATGATCAATGCGTCGCGGGGCCTGCGGGCCGGCGTGCTGCTGGCCGTGCTCGCCGTCGCCATCCTGTTCATGATCGCCGCCATGAAGCGCCTGCCGGCGGTAGCCCAGATCACCGACGATTGACCGTCGATCGGCGGAACGTGACACGATGATGCCCCAGCACCCTATCCGCCGCCGCGCTTTGGCGGTCTTCACGCTCAGCCTGGCACTCAACATGCCGGGCTGGGCTATGCCGTCGCCGACCCCGACACCGTCACAGCCCGCTCCAAAGTCGGGCAAACCAGCGATTGGAAACGTCAAACCCACCCCGTCCCCGGCCAAGTCGGTTCCGCATCCCGCCAAACCGTCGGCACACCTGTCGAAACCAGGTCCCGGAACGGTCAAGCCAATGTCCGGTGCTGTCAAACCTTTGCCAGCCACCGCCAAGCCGAGACCGAGCACCGCTATACCGGCTCCAAGCACGGCCAAGCCGCAACCCGTTGCCGTCAAACCGTTACGGGCCTCTGCCAAGCCGCAGGCCAGCACACTCAACCCATTGCCAGGTTCAGCCAAACCGACGGCAAGGGCTGGCAAACCTGTGCCGAATGCGGCCAAAGGAACCCCAACTCCTGCCAAACCGACAGTGACCCCGCTCAAGCCAACGGCTGGCTCTGCTAAACCGACGCCAGACCCGGTCAAACCAAGTGCGAACTCCGCCAAACCGACACCGAAGCAGGTCAAGCCAACCGCCAGTCCAGCCAAGCTGGGCGTGACTCCCATCAAATCAACGGCAGTGCCGGCGAAGCCCGGTCAAACTGCGGCAAAACCAACCCCGAACCGCCTGGAAGCCAAGCTCAGCCATTTGCTCGGTGCCCGCAAAGGCACGATCGTCGTCATGCGGGTGACGGACGGACGGCTTCTGGCCGTGGTGAATCCGGCTTTGGCCGCGGCTCGGGCCATCTCACCGGGCTCCGTCATGAAAGTGCCGACCCTCGTCGCCGGCTGGCAGGAAGGCGTGCTAAATCCCCACCGCCTCATCCCGTGTGCAGGTCCTACGGGGGATCCCGCCTGTTGGGAGGTCCACGGCAACATGGACCTCAAGGGAGCAATCAGTCGATCCTGCTCCTGCTACGTGGGCATGGTCGGGCGGGAACTCGGCGCCAAGCGGATGACGAAGTGGTGGCGGAAACTGGGTTTCGGTCAGCGCACCGGTGTCGATCTGCCGAACGAAGTCCCCGGCTATCTGGCTGAACCGGGAGACCGGGTGGCCTGGGCGGACACCGCTGTGGGAGAGGGCCCGGGCATTTTGGCCACGCCCCTGCAACTTGTCAGTTTTTACGGCGCGATCGCCAACGGCGGACAACGCTGGCGGCCCAACCTGCACAAACCGAAGGCATTGTTGGGCATGCTCTTCCCTGTCTCAGGCGGCCTCGATCTGGCCGTGTTGCGGCAGGGCCTCAGTGAAGCCGCCATCAGCGGTTCCGCTAAAGGCGCGTCACCAGCGGACCTGATCGTGGCCGGCAAAACGGGAACGGCCAGTATGCCTGGTTTTAAAAACCGCACGAGCGGGTGGTTTGCCGGTTATGCCCCTGCCAATCGCCCCCAGATTGCCATCGTCGTAGAATTGGACGATGCCAAGGGTTTCATCCATGCGGTCCCGCTGGCCAAGCAGGTATTCGAAACGTGGCAAACCGAAATCCGATTGCCCTCGCCCTCCTGAGTGTGTTGGCATTGAGCCTGCCCGTCTGGGCAAGTCCGACGGTGCCTGTGCTCATCGTCGGGGCCAGTGACCTGCCGGAACTCACCGTCTTGGGGGCAAGGCTGTCTGCCGTTGCACAAGGGTCGGCCCACGCTGGCGCCACCTTGCCGATGTCCACGCCACTTACGGTGAGAGCGACCGGTCACGGGCTGGAGGTGCGCCGGGGAGATCAGCCGGCACAGATCGTCCACCGCCTGACCATCGCCCCTCAGTCCAACGCCCTGACTCTGCAGTGGGGTACGGCGCACAAGGCCGTCGCCGCGCCTGTCACGATCAGCTTGCGCAAGGGACGCCTCTGGGTTGTTGCCGACATCGCCGAAGACACCTACCTTGGCGGAGTCCTGGCCGGTGAAATCACGCCCAGTGCCCCGTGGGAAGCCCTGAAGGCCCAGGCGATCGTCGCCCGCAGTTTTCTGTATCAAAGCCGGGAGCGTCACGGTGTGCATCAAGCCCTGGTTTGTGATCAGAGCCATTGCCAACGGATGGTGGCCGCCTCCGCCGTAGCGCTTGCCCTGCGCAAGGCCGTCTCCGATACGGCAGGTTTGGTCGTCACCGGTGCTCACGACACGCCCGTGCCCGTCTACTACCATGCCTCCTGTGGCGGTACGACCACCGCCGTGCGGCAGGTCTTCGGCGGACCGGATTGGGCCCATCTGCGTGGCGTGGCGGACCCCGTTTGTGCCACCGAACCGGGCTGGACCGTCAGCCAACCCCTTGGCGCCTGTCTGGCGGCACTTACCAAAAGCAAACTTTTTGTCCCGGCCGGCGCCACGGATTTCACCGTGACGGATCGTAGCGGCACGGGGTGGCCGATCACCGTCAGCGTGGCGGCCCCGCTCCCCAAACAGCTGGATGCCTACACCGTGTGGCTGGCCTTCGGTGCCGCTTGGGGCTGGGGCAAGGTGCCGGGTCTGCACTATGACCTCCACCGGGAGGGCGATGTCGTGCTGATCACGGGCCGGGGACTGGGTCACGGGATCGGTTTGTGCCAGCGTGGGATGATGGGCCGGGCCGCCATGGGTCACAAGGCCGCCACAATCCTGGCCCACTACTTCCCCGGCACCCGGGTCCACGCACGATGACCCGGCGTTGGACCACCTCTTTGATCGTGGCGGTGACACTGTCCGTTTTCTCGGCGCAGGCCGGCACAGTGGAACGGTGGCGTACGGTCAGGCAACAGGCCGCCCTGCGTCAGGCCCTGGCGAAACTGCCCCGTCTGGCTGCACTGGCCTATTTCGACGACCGGGCGTTTAATCCGCCGGCATCGCCCCCATTGGCCATCGAGGGCGGCATCTTCATCACCCTCGTCGGCCCAGCACCTGACGGCCATCCCGTCACCAGGGCCTGTTGGGGCAGCCTGCGGCCGGATGCCCCGGATCTGGCCGCCGCCGTCGCCCAGTTCGGGGCTGCCGTCCTGCATGAGGATTACCGGCAAAAACCCGTCCAGCCGGCGGAACTCGCCCACCTGCAGTTCGTCATTTCGCTCGTCGGCCCGTTGGTTCCGGTCAACGAGCATGAACAGTTGCGGCCAATGGCCGAAGGGCTCTACCTTACCGATGGGTCGCGTGGTGCTGTCCTGCTGCCCGGTGAAGCCCGGACGGCGGCATGGCAGGATGCGACCTGCCGCCAAAAAGCCGGGATTGCCCCGAAAGCCCATGTCTACCGCTACCGTTTTCGTACCCTGGTGATCGAGGAGCCGCAACGATGAACCGCCTTTGGACCTGGGTCGTTGCCCTCGCCGTTTTTGTGGTGCTGGGCGGGGCAGGTGCGGCCATTTTTGCCCTCGAAATACCCACCGGCAGCCTGGATGGCCAGGTGCTGTCGCCGAAAAAGCTCCCACTCTCCCAAGTTAAAGTGACGGCCATGGGTCCTGTCCGCCGGACGGTGTTGACCGACACCCAGGGTCGCTACCATTTTGATCGCCTGCGTATCGGCGAGTATCAGATGAACACGGCTCTGTACGGCTATGAACGCCAATGGCAGAGCGAACCCGTCAAGATCATGGAAGGGAAGACGACAAAGGGCATCAACTTTGCCCTCGTCCCGACTCGCCCGGCCCTGAATTTCAGCCAATATCAGCGGGTGTTTCTGCCAGCGGAACCGCTGCGCATTGCCTACCGGGGCACGCTGGTCGATTCGGTGCATCTGGAATTGTCCCGGACAAGCCTCGACGGCGTCCTCAAACTCGGGTCCGGCGAACCCAAGGCCCATCTGGGCGCCCATCCGGACGAGACCCTGATCGCCAGTTGGGATCAGAAGTCGCCCTCGACGGAAGACAGCTCGGACTTTTGGTTTTACCGCCACATCGGACTGGACAAACAGCCGGAGGGCGTCTACCGCCTGCGGATGATGGGCAAGGCCACCGTCGATGGCCAGCCGTTCCAGACAAAGGTCGAAGAAACCTGGTTCACCATCTCCCACGTGGGCATCGTCGCCAAGCGCACACCCGATACGGTGCTGCTGTATGCCGTGGACCTCGTCACCAAGCAGCCGCTGCCCGGTGTCCAAGTCGCCGGTGGACCTACCAGGACCATGCGCACGGCGATGGGCACGACCGACAAGGACGGATTGCTCAAGGTCTCCGGCAATACGGCACCACGCACGTTCGTGGGCACCCATGGGGGGGCGGCGGCGTTTTTGAAGCTGGCCGCCATCGCACGACGTGATCCGGAAGAGGGCTACGCTTACACCGACCGGCCAATTTACCGGCCGGAGCAGACCGTCCACCTGAAAGCAGTGCTGCGTGAGCGCACACTCAGTGGGTTCCAGGTCCCTGCCGGCCGTTCCGTGCAGCTGACGATCAGCGACGCCAGTGGTGAAGACGTTTACAAGCGGCAACTGACCACCAACGCCATGGGTGCTGTCGACGATGACTTCACGCTTGGCCGCCAGCCCAGTCTTGGTGAGTACGCCGCCAAATTCAAGCTTGGCGATGTGACCATCGATCAGACGTTCGAGGTCAAAGCCTATCGTAAGCCGGAATTCCGGGTGGACGTCGCACCTGCCAAGCGACAACTGATTGCCGGAGAGCCCCTGCAGGCTACTGTGTCCGCCACCTATTACTTCGGCGCCCCGGTCACCGGACAGAAAGTCCGCTACACCGTCTATCGGACCCAAACCTACCCCTGGATGACGGACGAGGACTGGTTCTATTCGAAGTACGCGGGTGACGGCGACTCCGAATACGACTGGGGCTACGGCGAAGTGGTCACCTCCGGCACGACTCAGACGGACGATGCCGGGCATATCAGCCTGACCGTGCCGACCAGCCTGGCCGAAACCCGGCAGGCGTATGAGCCGACCCATGAATACCGTTACACCGTCGAAGTGGAGACAACCGACCAGACGAATCGGGCCGTGACGACCCGCGCCGCCGTGATCGTCGCTCCCAGCCAGGTGCGCGCCGCCACTGATCCGGCCCGCTACGTCGTCGGTCCCGGCTGGGCCGGCGGCGTGACGGTCAAGGCCCGGAATCTCG
>JACMPN010000198.1 GCA_014377495.1 Candidatus Sericytochromatia bacterium | reverse complement strand
CGCTCCGTCGCCGGCTCCTGGAGCAGGGAGATCAACGCATCGATCCGGTCGTCATCCGAAACACGGACGAAAAAGTGGGCGATCTCGTTCGGCTTCTCGGTTTCGATCAGCTTCACGACGGCGGGTTTGTTCATGTACTTGCGGGCAATGTTCTCCATCGCCTCGGGCATCGTCGCCGAGAAGATGAGGGTCTGCTCACGGGCGGGCAGGCGTTCCAAAAGAAACTCGATGTCCCGCCGAAAGCCCATGTCCAGCATCTCGTCGGCTTCGTCGAGGATCAGGATCTTGACTTCACTGAGGTTGAGGCTGCCACGGCTGAGCAGGTCCTTGAGGCGGCCCGGCGTGCCGACGACCATGTCGACGCCGCGGCGCAGGGCGTTTTCCTGGGGGCCGAGGCCGACGCCGCCATAAATGGCGATCGTCTTGAGGGGATGGTCCTTGCTGACCCGGGCGAGGGACTCACAGACCTGGATGGCCAGCTCCCGTGTGGGAAGGACGACGAGGGCCTGCGGCTTGTGCCGGGACTTAAGGGTGGACAGGATCGGCAGCCCGAAGGCGAGAGTCTTGCCGGAGCCGGTCTTGGCCTGGACGATCGCATCGCGGCCCTCCATGACCAGCGGGATGGCGGCTTCCTGTACGGGGGTGGGCGTCGTGATGCCCATGTCGACCAAGCCCTTCAGGAGGCTGGGTGAGAGGTTGAATTGTTCAAACGAGGAGGTCAAAAGACAAAGGTCCTTGCTCCACCACATGGCATGACGCTGACAAATGGCACCGGACAAGATGGTGGAGAGAGGTCCGGCACCCAGCGCATAAAGCGTTCTTCAGTGGGCGCTAAGCGGCTCATAAAGCCGGGCACCAGCATCTGGACGTGGCCAAGTCTCAAGTGAGGGACCACGCGACATTTCGCAGTCTAGCACGTCGGAGCCCCGTCCAGCCTGATATAGCGGCACCGACCCCCTCGGTTCCAGCCACCCCTGGGGCCGAGTGAGGCGTCCGCGTGGCATCGCAGCACCAACGCCTTTTCTCTTTTTCGCTCTCGGCCCAAAGCATAAAGACTGTCCCCGTTCCCGGCGGAACCATCCCGGGGAGCCGGACCGCCGGAGACATCCGGCAGGGGCGGACGGCCGAACTGATCCCCCTCACGCACACCCTCTGGCCTGGCGCCGCTGGCGGCGTCGCTCCGGCCAATGTCGCCGCACGGGGCCGTGGTCGGGGCAATCGTGGCCAGCAAATTGCGCTGAGACGCCACAGGGCCACGAGTGCCGGGCCGGCAAACGCCCCGCACGGCAGGGCTGACGGGAGTGCAAACGGGATTTGGTACGCTGGTGCCAGTCCCTGTTGCAGTCTGAAAGTCGGGAGCGATCCATGCGTGCGTTGTCCACCCTGCTGTTTGCCAGCGCCGTCGTCCTGTCGGCGGCATCAGAATTGCCCGCCACCCACATGACAGATGTGACGGGTCGCTGGCATGAGCATGGCAATGCGGCCAACCTGATGACTGTCTCGCCGGCACACCTGGTCATTGCGGACAAAGACCGGGTCACTGTGTTCGACCTGCAGTCGGTCACCGAGCGTCCGGGCGAAGTGGAAATCGGCACGACCTTTCAGGGCAAACCCCTGAAGTTCACGGTCCGGCCGTCCACCCGGGACAAGGCCGTTTTCGATTTCCAGGGCGATGCCAGCACCATGGACCGGTTGATGCCGCAGGGCCAGGGCGCCGGTGATCAGATGGTGGGCAAATGGTACCTGCGTGTGCCGAACGTGCCCCAGTCGGCCTCCATGGCCATCGAGTTCACAGCGGATGAACTGATCACGACAGCCCCGGGTGGTCAGCCCGCTGGAGAACCGTTGACCGTCTCGGCCGAGACTGCCGTGTCCCTGACGACAAAAAGTGGCGAGGACACCGTCGTCTTCACCCTCCAGGGCAGCGAGCTGGTCATGCGCATCAACGGCAAACCGGACCTTTACACCTTTAGCCGTTCATAACTGGCATCGAGACGGACCGTGTCGTACGCCTTTGCCCTTTCCCACCGCCCATTTACCGGCAGCACCAGACGTGCCGGATGAGTGGGGTCTTTGAGCGGGTGTACGACACGGTCCGCCAGATCCCCTGCGGTCGGGTGACGACCTATGGGATGGTCGCCAGGCTGACCGGAGTGGCGAACGCCCGAACCGTCGGATTCGCCCTGAATGCCCTGCCCATCGGCACGGACGTCCCCTGGCAACGGGTAATCAATGCCAAAGGCACCATCAGCGAGCGACACCGCGAACGAACCGAAACCAACCGGCAGCACGACCTGCTGGCAGCGGAAGGCATCGCTTTCGATCCCGCTGGTCGCATCGACCTAGCCGGTTACGGATGGAGCGGACCGCCGTCAAATGCCGGGATATCGGCTGAGGAATAAGCGTTGTCGCCAGTTAAGTTGCGACAATCCCTTAGCCCGGCGTCGTCGCCTTGGTCGGCCGGGTCACGGCGAACTCGGTGGGCATCTCAGGATAGGCGTCCGGATGCGCTTCGATGTGGCCGCCGGCAAAGGCGATGATTTCCGCGTCGGTGAAGCGCAATTCATGCGAGTCAGGGTCCTCAACCGGGACCTCGGGAGTCACAGCCGGCGTCGCAAACCCGGTGAGGCGGACGTCGTCGGCCTTCGGCACGATGAGGTACCAGCCGGGTGCCTGATCCGGGCGCCGGTGGCGCCACTCAATAAACGCTTTCATCGACTCTCCTTGTTGACCCAATATCGTGCCGATTTTACATCAGGTTTGCGACGGCGGTGGCCCACGCCGAGATGACCGGCAGCACCCCCTAGCTGAGTGGTGCAGGCGTGGGCCGGGGGGTGGCCGAAGGTGTCGGGGTCGGGGCCGGTGCCAGGGCGTTCGTCGGCCTGGGTGATGGGGTCACGGTCGTCTGGCCGGCCGTACCTGATGGCGATGCCGATGGCGCCGGGGTGGGTGAGACGGTCGTCGCCGAACCGCCTGCCCCGGGTCCCGGCGACAGGGCGGGTGTGAGGACGACCGTGCCACTCGGTGGCCTGATCAGCGAAGGTCTCGGTGCCGGACAGCCTGCCAGGAACAAGCAGAGGGACAGGCTGGCGAAAAGACCTTTGATCATGGCTGCCTCGATTGATGTATGGACGTTTACATATGATTGTAACAGCCGACCCATAGTCGCCGCCTTCGCCAGTGCGCCTCAGACGCGCAGCACTGTCGCGTTTCTGCAGGTCCCGCTGGCCCCGGTTGATTGCCCTGCCCAAAAAATTTTGTTCTGCTGACTGGGCATCCACTGGAACGAGCGGGGCAATTCGCCTTACCCTGACAGGGGACGTATTGGCTTTGCCGTCATCCCATCCGTCCGTCGAGGTAATCGTTCATGTGTCAGTCGTTGTCTGTTGCCGTAAGGCGCGGCCTGCCGTCCCTGCCGGTCGCCCCATGAGCCGTCTGCGTCACAAGCCGCCAATGCAGCCCCATGAGCCCGATCTGCCCCAGGTATTCGAAGACAACGAGTTACCCAGGGTGGAGTCCGGGGGCCGTTACGGCGACCTGGCCCTGACGGACTGGAACGCCAGCAACTTGGGCGCCGAGGCCCTGACCTTCGACACGGTCGCCATGATCCGGGCGAACCTCGCCAGCACCCGATGGCCGAAGCTGCGCATCTCGGACGTGCGGCTCCAACACAGTGATTTGTCGAACGCCATCTGGGCTCAGGCGGCCCTGACCCGGATCGAAGTCATCGATAGCCGGCTGACAGGGTCACGGCTGAACGAATCCCAGATCCGGGACGTGCGCTTCGTCGACTGCAAGGCTGATCTTGCCCAGTTCCGGTTTTCAAAATTCAAGTCCGTCCGCTTTGAGAAATGTGACCTGCGGGAAGCCGACTTCCAGGGAGCCGACCTGCGGGAAGTCGTTTTCCAGCACTGCGACCTGACGGGGGCCCACTTTTCCGGCGCCAACCTCAGCGGGGCCGACATGCGCGGCTCCAAGCTCGACGATTTGAATCTCCTCCCCGCCGATCTGGAAGGCGTGATCATCGATCAGGGCCAGGCGATTGCCCTATCACCGTTTTTTGCTGCCCTGCTCGGTCTGGTCGTGTTGTCCGACAGTTAGCGGCAGCACCGTCTCCAGATGAAAAGCGGCCGGCCCGATCAACGGACAACCCAACAACGACGGGCGATCAGAGGAGAAATCCGACCAGATCCTGCGGCGGCCAACGTTAATTTCAGGTAGAATCGGCCATATGAAGATTAACCATGCGGCGTTTGCAGCGAGCGCCTTCACCCTGGAACAACTGCCTGTCGACAAGCTGCCTCAGATCGCCTTGGTTGGTGGTTCGAATGTCGGAAAATCGTCCCTGATCAACCAACTCGGGCGGGCGCCCAAGCTGGCTCTGATCAGCAGTACACCGGGCAAAACCGCCTCCATCAACTACTACAAGTTCAACAATGCCTTCTATTTGGTGGATCTGCCGGGATATGGCTACGCCAAAGTGTCGAACGAAACCAAGAAGTCCTGGGTCGAGCTCATTGAGGGCTACCTGGATTTCAATGAGCGCCTGATGGGCGTCGTCCTCGTCGTCGATATCCGGCATTCGCCCAAGCCGGACGACCTGGGCTTCATCGCCTGGGCCAAGAAAACCGGCATGCCGGTGATCATCGTCGCCAACAAGGCCGATAAGTTCGGCCGCAGCCAGCAGGTCGTCAACACCAAACGGCTCGTCGCCGAGCTCGGCGTGGATGCGGCCGACGTCATCCTCTTTTCCGCCGCTGACGGGATGGGCAAGGAAACCCTGCTCCGTTTCATGAGCGACCGGCTGCTCGCCCTGGACAAAAAGCCGGCCAAGGCCAAGCCCAAGCCGACCGAAGTCCCGGCGGACACGGCGTATGAAGCGGCGCCTGAACCAGTGGCTGACCCAAGCACGTAGGATTCCGCAACCCTGATTGGGCCGGCGACATTGCCGGCCCAATGGACTATTGCGGCAGGTGCCTGGCGTACAGGACGCCGATCGTCACTGCGCCGGGCCGGCCGGGAGTGGCGCCCGATCAACGACGAGGATGATGCCGTGACCCGGATCCTTGTCCTGGTCGGTGCTTTGCACGGTGTCTTTGTCAGTGGTTTCCTTGGCTTTTGCGGCGTCTGCCTTCGCTTTGCGGAGGGCCTCGACCTGGCGTAGAAAACTTGCCGGTGGCTTGCCTTCTTTGGCGACTTCCTCATCATGGAGGTGTTGCCGCACGATCGCCGCCAACTGCACGATCCGGTCCAGATTGTCGATGCTGATCGGCGCCGGCGCCTGGTCCTTGTTCAGATGGGATTTCAACTCGACGGCGAGGGCGGACGGCACCCCGAGGGAGTCCAGGAAGTTTGGCAACGTTTCTGCCGTGACCATCCGACGGCTCAGGTAACCGGTGAGCCATTCCGGCAGCACGATCTGCGGTTCCTTACCGTTGATCTTCAGCAGGCCCATCAGACTGGCCGCGGCGGCATCCTTAAAACGGTCGTCGAGACGGGCCAACCCGGTTGTGGTCGCATGCATGCAGAGCGACAGCGGGTTGCCGAGTTTCAAGGCGAGAAACTGGCCCAGGACTGGCTCAGCCTGCTGCACATCGGCGTCGCTGAACACCTCCTGCAGTTGCAGTCGTTGCCGGGCCTGGGTGAGGAGGTGACGGGCCACCTGGCTGGCGACCTTGTCCCCTTCCGTGCTGCACAGGATGATCTGCCGGGACTTCGGACCGAGGGCGCCGGCGGCCGGTTCGGCTGTGGCGTTTGATCCTTCCTGCCCCTGCACGGCAGCCGATGACTGATTTTGGGTCCGCAGCGGGGCGGGTGTCAGCAAGCCGGGTCCGGCGGCACATGCGCTCATGCTGCCCGTCACGGCGGCCAGGCAAGCCAGGTAAGCCCAGTAAGAGGAATTGGTCATGTTTGTTCTCCGGAGCGAAATAAGCATGGCTGTTACCCTACGGCCCCATCGGACGTCCTTGGTGAGCCAATGTGCCTAGCATCGCGTCATCGGCCGCCTCGCCAGAACCTGTCGCACCGTGGGGTGTGCCGGTCTGGCAGGCGGCAAACCACCAAGCCGTGGTGACGGGTTGGGCAACCCGTAGTCATCGCCCCAAAACAGGGCAATCGCATTGCGGACGAGACGGGCCTCAGAAGTACGCCTGCCGGGATAGACGGGTTATCCTGGAATCGACCGCCCGCACGGTGTGACCGAGAGTGACATCCCCGCTGCCGTCCGGCTCAGTGACATGATCGCTTTTGTATGAGCCACCGATCGGAGCCCCGTGATGCGGCAGCAGTCTGGATTTGGCCGGAAGACCCTGAGGATCTGGCCTTTGGCGGTCGTGATGATCATGGCCGTGCCCGGACCGCTTCGTGCCGAGTCCCGGACGGCGGCCACCGTGACCCTGTCGGCCGATGACGGGTTCGTGCGTCATCTGACGGATGCCATCGCCGTCAACCTCAGCCGGGCCCCGCAGTATGCCCGCCAATCAGGCGGGGCATCATGGTGGATCACGTTCCGCCTCGTCGCCGCCGAAGTCCTCGTCCTGCCCGCAGCCCTCTACTTCGATGCCAGCAGCCGGCCGTTTTTGGATCGGGGCATCGGCGTGGTGTTTGGCGACTTCACGTCGATGACGACGATCAATCCTGCCGCCCAGCCACTCGTCCACAGGGGAACACTCCGCCCGGCGGCATTTCGGGCCTTGCATCAGGAGATTGATTTTTACCGGGGGATGATTGAACGGGCTGCCGCAGCCAAAGATTTCCGACTTGCCGCCGAAGCCTGCCATGAGCTGATGGGTACGATCGAACATTTTGAGCGGGTCGAAGGTACAGGGCTGGCCATGACCCGCCACATCGTCGCATCCGTCGGGCTTAGCGCCGTCCATGCCCTCTCAGCGAATCGTCAAAGCAGGGGCGAGACCGATAACCTCTACAGTGCCTTTGTCGGCTTTCAGAGCATTGGTCTGCAGGCCGGTGCGGATCTCGATTGTGCGGTACAGCCCATCAACCGTCAGGGCATTGGGATCATCACGAACGACGTGCCGCTGATTCCGTTCGACGATGCCTGGGCCGCATACCTGCGGGCCGCGCCAAAGCCATGATCGCCGCTCCGGCAGCCTGGCCGTAACGCCCCTATTGCCAATGCAACGGGGCGGTCAAATGGCGGGTCCGCCGCAGATCGGGCGGGACCATCATCTGTAATGCCTGCGGCTGGACCCGGATGGCCAGGGACTTGGCCTCGGCGAACGGTTCACCGTCCCCCATGAAGGCGATCGGTTCGTCTGCCGATATCGTCAGGGCCTGATCACGCCAGATGCGTACGCCGTGCTTTTCGACATGCCGGCCGCCCATGGCCAACAGTCCCACTAGATAAATGCCCCGCCAGCGGCTCTGCCACTCGATCAGACAGACATCCAGATGACCGTCGTCGGAACGGGCATAGGGTGCCGCTTTGAACGTCTTGCCGATGATATCCTGGTTGTTGACCAGCAGGACCAGCGTCTTGGCCTCGCCCTGTGGACCTTTGCCGCCGTCGATCCGCACCTTCAGCCACAAGCGCCGGGTCGTCATCAGGTAGAGACCGCTATATGCCAGATAGGCGTATGAGCCCAACATCCGGACGAAGGATTTGCGCCAGCCGGGCCGGGCTTTCCAGCGGTTGACGCCGGCGGCGATCCCCGTGGCGGTCCCGAGGGCGCCACCCGTCACATAGAATCGGTCGTTCACGGCGATCAGATCGAGATGGCGCCGCTCGCCCCGGAGAATGACCTGACAGGCGGCGAGCGGATCCGTGGGGATTCCCAATTGCTGGGCCAGGTCGTTGGCCGTGCCGCAGGGGATCAGCCCCAGCCTGACGTGTGTATCCGCAACAAGGTCGAGTGCCCCGTTGACGGTCCCGTCACCACCGGCCAGCACGACGTGACTGACGCCAGCCGCGACGGCGGCCCGGATCGTCTCCCGGGCGGCGGCCAGGGACTCAGGCACCGTGATGGTGACGTCTTTACCGGCAAAGGCCTGCGTCACGATCGCCTGCAGGTCCCCCCGGTTGCCATTCCGTGCTTTGGGGTTGAGCACGATACAATACCGCTCGCTCATACGTGCCCAATCGCGGTCGCCATCCGTCGGCACGGCAAGATACCGTCCATCCGTGAGGTGTGGTCGGTCAGCGAGCTGAAGCCTCGCACGCCGCCATCAACTGGGAGCCACCATGACGCTGAATCCATCGTCCTCACTGCCTGGAAAGGGCTTGTACACTGACGAGGCAATGGTCGCACGCCGTCAGTGGATCGAGCAAGCTCACGACTGCGACCTGCATGGCATGAGCGGCGAAGACCGTTTGTCGGCCGAGCGTTTTCGCAACAACATCGAGAGCCAGGTCGGCTTCATCCAGATCCCCGTGTCCGCCGCCGGTCCCCTGCTCATCCACGGTGAGCATGCTCAGGGCATTTTTTATGTGCCACTGGCGACGACCGAAGGGGCCCTCTCCGCCTCCGCCACCCGTGGTGCCAAGGCGGCGACGCTCTCCGGCGGCGTCACGGTCCGCGTGGTCAGCGACCAGATGATGCGGGCGCCGCTGTTCGTGTTCGAATCGCTCGTACAATCCATGGCATTTGTCGCCTGGATCGGCGACCACCTGGCAGAGATCCACGCCATCGCCAAGGAACACACCCGGCACGGCCGCCTGCGGACGATCGAGCCTGTCGTCCTGGGCGACTCGGTCTGCGTCAAGCTGGCCTACCACACGGGCGACGCCTACGGCGCCAACATGGTCATGGCCTGCAACCATGCCATCTCACAGTGGGCGTTGGCCGCCTTCCCGGCCGAGACGGGCATCTCCGTCCTCGATCATTACGTCGATTCCCAGATGAGCGCCGAGAAAAAAGTCAACTACATGACGTACGCCACGTCGACCCACGGCAAACGGGTCGTGGCTGAATGCCTGCTGAAGCGGGACGTCATCCAGGCCGTCCTGAAGACCACGGCGGAAGACCTCTTCGAGGCGCTCGTCTCGGGCACCGGTCCTGCTTGGGCGGCGGGTGTCATGGGTTACAACATCAACTTCGCCAACATCGTCGCCGCCATCTTCGCCGCCACCGGCCAGGATCTGGCCACGATCCCCGAGTCGTCGCAGGGGCAGCTCAGCTTCCGGCTGCAGGAGGACGGGCTCTACATCGGCTCGTTGATGCCCAACCTCGTCGTCGCCACCGTGGGCGGCGGGGTCGGCCTGCCCAGCCAGCAGGCATCGCTGGCCATGATCGATTGCCAGGGGGCCGGCAAGGCACTCAAGCTGGCCGAGATCATCGCCGCCACCGCCCTGTGTCTGGACATCTCCACGTGTGCGGCCATTTGCGCCGACCACTTCGTCAAGGCGCATCAGCACCTCGGGCGCACCCGGCCCAGGACGGGCATGCTGCGCCCGGAAGACGCAGCCGGAAAGGGCCTGTGAGGCGAGATGAACGAGATTGAAGTCTTCCCCTTCGGTGCCACGGGCCTGGGGCGCTACACCGCCATCGGCACGCCACCTGCCCACCTGCCCGAGTCTTACTTGCACCGCTGGCTGGGCGAAGCAAGTCCCTTTCTGGCATACGGTCAGGGAGCGATCGCCGTTGACGGGGATGCCGGCGCCCTGGTCCTGACCTGCAACCCCCGCACGGTGGGCGAGCCTTTTGCGGCCTTTGGTGGCCTGACCCTGCGGGCCAGTCTCGCGCAGGGCGCCAAGGACGCCACAGCCCAACGGCTGATGCAAGCAGCCAAAACCTGGGGCCGGGCGCAAGGCTGCCAGGTCATCCGGGGCCCCCTGCTGTTTTCCACCTGGCATCCGTATCGGGTGGCGGATCCCGACCAGGGTGGCCATGGCTTTCCCGGAGAACGGGTCGAGCCGGCCGAGATGCAGCGTTACTATCAGGCGGCCGGCCTCGACGGGAGCGATGACTATGTCACGCAGGCCATCACCGAAGTGGCGGCCCACGTGGCGCCTTTACTCGCCGGCCTGCAGCGGATGCCGGTCGGACCACTGACCGCCGCAATCATCACCGCACAGATCTCGACGGTGCATGCCCTGGTCAGCGTCGTCTTCAAGGGCAACGCCTACTATGCCCCGATCGACGTGCCGGAGTTCGCCGCCATGCTGGCCCTGGACCCGGACGGCAGTCTCGAACCCCTGTCGGTGGGGGTCTTTGGACCGGCCGACGAGTTGCTGGGCTTCTCCGTGGGATTCGGCTACATCCCCGACGGCCTGGGCCCTGACGACAAGATCGCCATCCTGAAAACCATCGGCGTCCACCCGGAGCACCGGGGCGGCATCGTGACGTGGAATGCCACCGTCTCCTTTCACGAACTGGCCGTCGAAAAAGGCTATCGCACCGTCTACCACGCCATGATGAAGGCGGACAACAAATCCCGCCGGCTGAGCGGCCTCTATGCCGAACCGGTCCGCACTTACCGGTTGTTTGCAGGGCCCGTCGACGCATGACGCGTCAGCGCCATCCCCTTCCGGAGGCGAACATCTACGCCCGGACCCTGCTGGCACCCGAGATCAGGCCCGACAAAGTGGCCCTCTGGCACTGGCCGCTGGGCGCCCCCGCCATGGTGGCCACCCGTTTTGGCGATCTGATCGAGCAGACCAACCGGGTGGCGGCACTCTTGATCAGCGAACAGATCGGGCCCGGTGACCGGGTCCTGATCCTCGTCCCGATGAGCCCGGAGTTGTACGCCACGATTCTGGCAGTGGCCCAGGTCGGGGCAATTTCCGTGTTTCTCGACCCTTGGGTGGGCCGGGCCCAGCACGATGCCGCCTGTGCCGCCGCCGCCCCCAAAGCGTTTTTCGGCATCCCCAAGGCCCACGTCCTCCGGCTGCTCAGTCCGGCTTTTCGCCGCATCCCGTTCAACGTCATCGTCGCAGAGGGGTTCTTGGGGAATCACTTCCGGCGGCGGTTGGCGCAGCAGACTCCCGATGCCACCGTCGTCCCGGTCGATCCCGGCGATCCGGCGGTCATCGCCTTCACCACGGGCTCCACAGGTCGGCCAAAGCCCGTCCGCCGCTCACACGGCTACATCATGTCGATGCTGGATGCCCTGAACCAGCACGAGTCCAAGGCGTTCGACGAGGTCGATATGCCGGTCTGGCCGATCATGCTGTTCGACGGTCTGTGCCACGGTCGGACCAGCGTCATCCCCCGGATGAAGCCCGGCAAGATCGCCGAAGCCGATCCCGCTGTCCTCCTGGCACAGATGGCGACGGCCGGCGTTACTCTGCTGACCGGCCCACCGGCCCTGTATGAACGTCTGCTTGCACACTTGACCCGTATCGATCAACCCCTGCCAGTCAAATACGCCTTCCTCGGCGGGGCGGTCGTTTCAGCCGACCTGCTGCAACGGGTACAGGACCGGATGCCTCATGGACAGGCCATCGCCGTCTACGGCTCGACCGAAGTCGAGCCTGTCGCCAGCCTGTCTGCGGCTGAGATGGCTACGTTACCTGATGGCATGGGGGTCTGCGTCGGCACCCTGCATCCCGCCCTCGACGTGAAGATCGTCCGGTTGAGCCCGGACCCGATCCGCCTGGACGAGCGAGGCTGGGAGCCGTGGGAACTTCCCGTCGATGCGCCCGGCGAGCTTGCCGTGACCGGTGCCCACGTGAGCATCGACTACGACGAGGACCCGGACGCCTGGGCGGCCAACAAGATCCTCGCCCCAGACGGTCGGGTCTGGCACCGGATGGGTGACAGCGGTTATCAGGATGCCGCCGGGCGGCTCTGGCTGCTGGGCCGGGCCAGCCATGTCATCCACACGCCCCATGGACCGCTGTTCCCGGTGGTCCTCGAACGGGTGGCGGGAAGCGTTCCGGGCGTGGCCCGGGCGGTCCTCGTCGCCGTGGATGGGGCGCCCTGGATCGCCGTCGTACCCACGACTGAAGCCGGCCCGGGCGTGTGCAGCGACGTCGGTAAGGCATTAGCGGGATGGCCCATTGCCCGAGTCGTCGCCCAACCGAGCGTGCCTGTCGATCCACGGCACAACACCAAAGTGGACCTGGATGCCCTGAGACGGCAATTGGCCAAAGGCGGCTTGAGCTGAGCCTGGCTCACACCGCCATAGGCCTAAACGTCAGGGGAAACCCGGCCATATCGGCATCGTCCTAAGATCGGACTTCCAGGGCAGAACGGGTTGGATCTTGCCAGTTGACGCCTCACCATCTCCACACGCCTTCAGCCGTCCGACGGCCACCAAAGCATGTCGACCTGCGGCACACAGCCCACACAACCCTGATGAATTGGGCCAAGCCGGGATTGGAGGCTCCTCTGCTAGCGTAGCCCGCATCGGTGAGACCCGAGTGTCCCGTCGTGGCGCTCACGCCTTGACGCTCGGGCCACCGGAAAAGTGGAGGAGTGAGCGTGCGTCAACTTTCATTTGTCCTTGCTGCAAGCCTCGCCCTATCCGGATTGGCAGGCTGCAAAGCGCCTAGCCCGGGGGTGCCGGCACCTGACGCCGGTCCGTCTATGCAAACCCTTCAGCACCGGGGCATGGGCGGGGGCCACATGGGTGGCGGCCATTCTGGTGGCGGACATGGTGGTTACGGCCATGGCCGTGGGTTTGGTGGCTACGGTGGCTCTAGCGGCTACGGCGGCTACGGTGGCTACGGTGGCTACGGTGGCTACGGTGGCTTGGGCTACGGTGGCTACGGTGGCTTGGGCTACGGTGGCTACGGTGGCTTGGGCTATGGTGGCTACGGTGGGTTGGGCTATGGTGGCTACGGTGGCTTGGGCTATGGTGGCTACGGTGGCTTGGGCTATG
>JACMPN010000197.1 GCA_014377495.1 Candidatus Sericytochromatia bacterium | reverse complement strand
CGCCATGAAGCTGTCGGACGTGCCCAGCGTCAAGGGGCCCGCTGCCCACACGGGGGCGATCGCCTTGCTGGCCAAAATGGGCCACAACTGGAACAACGTCCGTGCCGAATATGCGGCGGGTCGCCTCACGCATCCCGGCGGCGGTATGCAGGCTATGCTCAACTACCGTGGCGCCGTCGTCGATACCGTGCTCACCAAAGTCCGCAAGGAAACGATGAGCGACGCCATCCAGCATCGGATGTGGATCGTCAATCCGGCCAGGAAGGCTGCCGGGCTGCCACTGCTAACGGTGGACCCCCGACAATGCGATGGCACGCCGCTTTTACTGGCCCGGGAGGCCGAAAATCGCCTCCTCAAGTCTCAAGGCAAGAAGGAACTGCCCTTCCCGCCGGCATACCCGGCTGGGGTCATTGCACCGTTGGTCTGGGGTAATGCCGGCAGTCAGGACGCCACGTCGGACATTGACGTCAATCTCAAGGGTGACAACACCGAATTTGCCTCCCAGCGGGCGAACGAACTGTTCCGCAAGGAGTTCGGCAGTGGCGCTGATGCCGGTATGGTTTTTGACGTCAACTTCTACGCCATGGATTTCATGCCCAGCTTCAAACCAGGTGACATGGTGCGGAAAGAGGGAGTCTCGGATGTCGAGACGTATGCAGCGGCCCCCCAAGACTGGACCATGCCCCTGACGGATGCGACGTGCGTCCGTGAATTCGACCAGGATCAGCAGCACAATTCCCAATACATGATCCGCACGTACATGAGCACGAGCGACTGGACCGCTTACAAGGCCGCCCAGATCGAGGCTGCCCCGGAAAGCGGCAAAGTGGCATTGGGGGAGGCCTTTACGGCCGTCGAAGCCAGTTTCACCCAACACAATGCAGAGGTGGCCGCCGAAATCGCCGTCATCCTGCAATCAGAAACGGGCGGCGGCGGTCTCCCGGACGTCAGTGGCACCACGTTGGGCGCCATTCCCGACGAAAAGTGGGCGTCCGCTTTGGCCTTGGATGTGGCGTTGGCCCCCACGATCACTGATCCGACGGCCCGCAAGGCCATGGTCGAAAAGCTGGTCATGAAGGCGGAAAACAACCTGTATGCCAAGCATCTGAATGGCACTGCCGAGGGAACACCCGGCCAAGCCGTACCCCGGGCGGAGTCGGTCATCCGGTTGCGTGACAAGGCGGCGCTTTGTGTGGCCATCCACGCTGCGGCCGCGACCAAGATCCCTGCCGCCACGACGGAGCAGCTTGCCGCCTTGGACCTCGATACGCAGAAAGCCTTTTTGGCGTTGCGCAAGCAGTTGTCGCACGCCCTGACCTTTGCCAACGAGCCGTATCTCACAGAAGCTTCCGTGCTGCATGTCGTCATCAACAAGCAGATGCTGACCAAAGGCATTGGCGACGGGGCGGGTCTCAAGGACCCCAAGGCCAAGTTCCCATTGAGCAAACAGCAGTGGCTGCACTCGGTCAACGAACAGTTCGCGTGCTGCTGCAAGGAGTTGGGTCGTCACCATGATATGGGTCATGCGCTGCTGCATGGTGGCAAATACCTGCATCGGATGATGAACGGCGCCAAGCATCTCGAAAAAGTGACCGGTCAACGGATTGCATCGCCACCCTCCCAGGATTTCCTGCGGGCGATGACCAAGGCGATTGTCGCCGTCAAAAAGAACCCCCGCATTCCCGATGCCCAGAAGGGGCCGGAGGTGATCCGGATGCTCAAGGCATACTGTGATCGCAACCCGGCGCAGGGTCTGAAATCCAAAGACATTGATACCCACGGTCCCGGTGGTCTGCAGGCCGTGCTGACCCAATTTCACGCGGCGACCACGGCGGCGTACCGGCGGGGTGAAGCGCATGAGCCTTCGCTGCCCATGCCAAAGGTGCGCGTCATCGTCCAACCGGTTGTTGCGTACCGGCTGCCCGATCGCCCGCCCGTCTCGCCCGCCCGTCCACCGTCGTCTCCTCACGTTAGCGGCGTGCGTCGTCACGGCATCGGCGTGAAAGGGGCGTCGTCGGTGGTCCGCACGACTCCCGTGGTGGTCTTGGGTGGGGGGATCAGCGTCGCTACCGGTGGTGTGGAGTTGCGTGTCGCCAAGACTCCAGTCCTGGGGCAAGTGATCCCCAAGAGCGGGCGGTCTATGCCCGGTGGGTCCGTCCCGTTACCGACGCATCAGACGATCGTCCATGGGTCGGGAGTCAGCCTGCGGCAGAGCAAGGCGCCGCTGGGCTCCACCGGCAAGCTGGGGTTGTAGTGCACGACCCCCGCTTTCGCCTGTGCGGGGTTCAGTGACCTGAAGCGAGGAATTCCTTGGCCTTGCCCTGCCACTGGGCGGCAAATTGATGGATGTACTTGAGCTTGTCCATCTCGGCGGAGGTGTTGAAGCCATGCGGGCCGAGTTCGGCGATCGCCTGGTCGGCAGTCCAGCCCTGCACGGCGATGCGGTAGGCAGCGGCCATGGTGCCGGTGCGGTCGGAGCCGTGATAGCAATGGAAGAAGATGGGTTGGTTTTGGGGCGCCGTGGCGGCCTGCAGGAAGGCCCGGGTCTGGGAGTCGCTGGGGGCGGCAAAGCCGTCCTGCGGGATGTAGATGGCCTTCATGCCGGCAGCCGGGACCCATGCGGCATCACGGTTGGTCTCGTCGGTGAGGTTGATGACGGTCTTCACGCCGATCTTGGCCAGATAGGCGAAGCCGGCCTGGGTCGGCTGGGCTCCCCGCAGGAGACCGGGGACCACCTGGGACATGTTGCCGGGGATGGGGGTGTCAGTCGGTTTGGCGAAAAAGCCGATCACCTTGTTGGAAAGCCGTTCCGCCCGGGCCGAATGCCGGGTCAGTTGGACGACCTCACCAAAGATGGCCTGCTTCACCCGGAAGGAGAGCTTGTGGGAGTCCTTCAGCAGGGCCTGCTCATTCGGTCCTCCCGGCGCCGTCTGGGCCTGGAACTGCAGTGGCCGCATCCCGTTGATCATCGTGTGCCCCCATCCGCCGGCATGCGTCATCGCCGGTGCATGGGGGTTATCGCTGCGACAGGAGGGAAATTGACCCTAAGGTTGAAACAAGGTTCGTTAAACCCGGCGCCGATCAAGTCCTGACTGGCATGGGGCCCGTATGGGCGCACGGCGTGAGGTCGGAGCAGCAGCTAGGGCGCAGGCAGGCAATGTGTTAGATTAGGGCGAGTCTCGCCAAGACGACAGACCTGTCGTGACCGGCATTTGCGCCCTGCATCAAAGTCGATCGGGGCGGAGTATCAAAGAGGAAGGACTGGCGGCATGGAGTTGACGACCACTGATCGACCGAGCGGCAAGCAGGCCAAAAATCCGCTGGTCATGGCGCATGAGCAGTTCGACGCAGCCGCGGACCTGCTCGGTCTGGGGGAGGGCCTGCGCAAGTTGTTGAAGTCTCCTGCCCGCCAGCTGATCGTTTCCTGCCCCGTCAAGATGGACGATGGGCGGATCGAGGTCTACACGGGCTACCGCGTCCAGCACAACCTGGCCCGGGGCCCGGCCAAGGGCGGCATCCGCTACCACCCCTCGGTGACGCTGGACGAAGTGACGGCCCTGGCCACCTGGATGACCTGGAAATGTGCCGTCGTCGGCATCCCCTACGGCGGCGCCAAGGGCGGCGTCGTCGTCGACTCGACCAAGCTGAGCCTGTCCGAGCTGGAGCGGCTGACGCGGCGGTTCACCGTGGAGATCGGGATCATCATCGGGCCCGAAAAGGACATCCCTGCCCCGGACATGTACACGAACCCGCAGATCATGGCCTGGATGATGGACACCTACTCCATGCACAAGGGCTACTCCGTGCCGGGCATCGTCACGGGCAAGCCTGTGGAGATCGGTGGCTCGCTGGGACGTCGCGAGGCGACGGCCCGGGGCGTGATGATCACGGTCCGGGAGGCCTGCCGGTATCTCGGCCGGGACCTGACCGGGATGACCGTGGCCGTGCAGGGCTTCGGCAACGTCGGCTCGATCGCCGCCGAGATGTTCCATGATGCCGGGGCCAAGGTGGTGGCGGTGTCGGACGTATTCGGGGCCATCTACAGTGCCGGCGGCATCGGCCCCCATGCCGTAAAGCGTCATGAGCTGGAAGCGGGATCGGTGGTCGGATTCCCCGGCGCCGAGCCGATCAGCAATGCCGACCTGCTGGAGCTGGATGTGGACTGCCTGGTCCCTGCGGCCCTGGAAGACCAGATCAACGAATCGAACGCCCACCGCATCCGGGCGAAGCTGATCGCCGAGGCGGCTAACGGGCCGACGACGCCGGAAGCGGACAAGATTTTGCGGGATCGGGGCATTTTCATCCTGCCCGACATCCTGACGAATGCCGGCGGCGTGACGGTGAGCTACTTTGAGTGGGTCCAGGACATGGCGACGTTCTTCTGGGACGAGGACGAGGTGAACAGCAAGCTGGAGCGTCTGATGTCGCGGGCGTTCAAGGACATCGTCGCCCTGATGGACACGCGCAAGGTGCCGGACATGCGCACGGCGGCCCATATGCTGGCCATCGAGCGGGTGGCCAAGGCGACCGAGTTGCGTGGCATCTACCCGTAAGGAGTCATGGCACAAATCCCCAAACCCCTACCAGTCAGTCCCCGGCGTCTCGATTACGAGGCGCTGGTGGCTAAGGGCTACAGCGGTACGGTCTTCGATGCGCACTTGGAGACGGGTGAGTACCGCGAAGGGGTGGGTGACCTGCGGGCGGCCCTCGGTTTTTACCTGGCGGCAGTGGAACTGCAGCCGGATCACCCAGCTGCCTTGCGGCGGGCGGGCGAGATGTACTTCCGGCTGGGGTACTTCGAGGACTGCCTGCGGTTGCTGACGGCGGCGGCAGCGGCGGGTGACACGTCGGCCGTGGTGGCCTATCGCCTGGGGCGGGCGGCGGAGAGCCTGGACCGGTTGTCGGAGGCTTTGGCCCATTTCGACCGCAGCGTGGCCGGCAGCGACCGGGACGCCAAGACCTATTATCAGCGGGGCCGGGTCCACAGTCGCCTGGGCGATCTGGCGGCGGCGACGGACGACCTGCTCAAAGCGACACAGCTCGTCCCCCAGTACCTGGCGGCTTTTTACGACTTGGCCCGCATCTACGCCCTGCGCCAGATGGCGGATGAGTCCCTGCAGACCCTGCGGCAGATCCAGGGCTCCCGGCGGATGATCCAGAAGGTCCGTCGCGACCGGGACTTCGACTTTCTCCGCCACTACCCGTCTTTCTGGGCACTTCTCTCCGGCAAAATCACCATCTGAGAGGTGTGTTGTGGGCGGGCATGCCCGCCCACAACACACCTCTTGTACCGACCATGTGCGCCCGAGAGGGGGTTGGGCGTCAGATGGGGGGCGAGCTTTGGGCGCTGACCGAGCACCCGTTCGCATAGCCTTTTAGGGGTCGAGCTCGTCGTCCCGTTCCCAGAGGACCCGCTGGACCCGGGGCGGTTTGTGCCGTGGGACGGCGTCGACACTGCGGTTGTCCCAGGCCGGGATCGCAAACGTCCGACGTCCGGCGATCATGCCCAAATTGCTGACAGGGTCCCCGTTGGGGCTCCGGCGTGCGGTTACGGGCGAATCAAACATCAATGCCATGGCGTTACCCTCCCGTCGTGGCCAATCCACATGTGCTCCGGATGCCGGTCTCAACCGTTGTTCGGCCATTGAGTCCATAGAGGCACGCCAACAGTGTGAGTCTCTGTAGGCATAGATTAGAGTTTGGTGAGAATTGCTCGGGTATGCGTTCGCGTGCCTGGCCAGGAATGCAGTGGGCCTGCGGTTTCCGGCGGTCTCGGTCTGGTCTGGATGCGGCCATGCCGGGAACACCGGGAAACCAGAGGAAGTGGCTGCCGGGGTCTCAGAGTGGCCTGATTCGGGACGGTTCCCGACGACAACCCCTAAGGAGGCGTTCGGTCCGAAGGCAGGCTGCTATGTGACCCCGACAGCCACTTCCTCCCGGAGGATGTAGCCGACGCCGCGTACCGTGTGGATCAGGCGCTGCTGGTCGGGGCGTTCGATTTTCGTGCGCAAATAGCGGATATAGACGTCGACGACGTTGTTTTCGCCGTCGAAGTCATAGTGCCAGACGGCTTCCAGGATCTGCTCACGGCTCTTGACCTGGCGCGGGTGGGCCATCAGGTAACCCAGCAGGTCGAACTCCTTGGGAGTCAGGGCGACCGGCTGTTCGCCCCGCCAGGCCTCGTGGCTGTCCAGATCGAGGCGCAGGTCGGCGAAAATCAGGACACGGCGCTCCGGCGGCGAATGCGAACGGAGTTGGGCGTTGATCCGGGCAATCAGCTCGACCAGGGCGAACGGTTTGGAGAGATAGTCGTTGGCGCCGAAATTAAGACCCTCGACGCGGTCCTGCAGGCTGTCCATGGCCGTCAGCATGATGATCGGCACGTTGGAGGACTGGCGCAGGCGCTGGCAAAGCTCGGTGCCGTTCAACTGCGGCAGCATCCGGTCCAGGATGATCAGATCAGGCTCCTGCTGGCGGGCGGCAAGCAGACCGCGCAGCCCGTCGGAAGCCACTTCCACCTGAAAGCCCTCGAGCCGCAGCTCCGTGGCGAGGACGTCCGCGATCAACGGGTCATCTTCGACGAGCAGGACGCGGGCACCCTTCGGTGGGCTTTGTGTCTCCGCCATGACGACCATCCCTCTGCCGGGCTTGCGGGACTCAGGACCCTGCCGGTTTTCATTCTCATCAATTTCTCAGCGTTTCGACAGCATTGTCAAAGACGAATCCGTTATACCCAATGTTATCGGTATCACGCCGATTGTGGCTGACCCGGTTGGCGAGACCTAGCGGAAAGGCACCCACCAGGCCTTTCGATAACCGATGGTAGCAGACGGCGGAGGGAATAATCATGTTCCAGGAATGGTTTGTCGGCAACGAGGTCGGTGTGGTCCGCGCTCATGCCCTGACCCGGTCGGGTTGGGCATCCGTCACACCGGAGGACGTCCAGCGCTGCACCGAGGCAGCGGAGCTCGCCACCCTGGTCGAGCATCCGTGGCCCCACATCCGGGCTGCCATTGCCGCCCATCCCCAGATCTCGGTCATCCTGCTGCGTCGCCTGAAGAACGACAGTGACGCCACCGTCAGGGCCGCCGTGGCCGCCCATCCGTACGCAGCCAGCTCGATCCTCTGGCAACTGGCCACGGACGCCGATCTCACCGTGCGGCTGAGTGTGGCCCGCAATCCGCATGCCCCGCCCTGCGCCCTGGCCATCCTGGCCCATGACGACGACCCGGCGATCCTCGCCCTGGTCGGGCGGCACACCTCTGCACCGGCGGACGTCCTCGCCGGACTGGCCGCCCATGCCCTGCCCGCCGTGCGGGCGGCCGTGGCCGATAACCCCGGCACGCCCGAGTCCGTCTGCATGATCCTGGCCAGGGACCAAGCTGCCGAAGTGGTCATGGCCGTCTGCCTGCGGCGCGGCCTGCCGAAAGTGATCAGCGCCTTTTTCGTCACCAGCGAAAACAGGCCCCTGCGTAATGTGATCGGCCGGGCCCTCGCGATCTCGGAATAGCCCCGTCGTCAACTTCGCCACCCTCTCCCCCCCGTTGGTCATTCCGTGCCAACAAAACGGCCCCCGCTTGGGGGCCGTTTCCATTGGTGGGGTGTGTTTAGTGATTAGCTCAAACAGCGATCGGTCGCCTGGCACTGCAGCGCTTCGCCAGGACCCTGCAGAAGCTTCGCGAACGCCTTCCGGTGATCGGCTAGGACAGTTCCTCACCGTACTACCCAGTACGCTTCGTCACTGTGCCTTGCCTGGCTTTGCTCTGCCGCAGCAGGCTCGGTCTCGTTGTTTGAGCCCGTCACTTAGCGCTTCAGGCCCGTCAGCTTGGCCAGACCGCCCGTGATCGCTCCCTGGGTGAACCCCAGGTCCATGACGACGGCGGTGCCGGCGCTGGCTGCGGCGCCAATGCCCAAGCCGTGGGCGGCGCCGGCAAAGGCGGTTTTGGCGGCGAGCCCGGCCGGTTGCCGGGCACCGGCGATCGCCATGCCGACGACGGCGACCGTGGCAACGGCACCCCAGATGCAGACGAGCGCCTTTTCGGCGGTATCCAATTTGTTCCAGTTGGCTTTGATGCCGGTGGCCGGCACGAGGGACACGGTGGTGAGCGCCTTACCGGCTGCCCGCAGTTGGGGAGCGGCATCATGTCCCAGGCTGGCCGCGGCGTGGGCGGCGGTCACGGCGGCAGCAGTCGGCCGGATGGTCGTCGGGACGTTCGTCGTGACCTGACGTGCGTTGTCGATCGCCGGCTTGAACCCGATGGCATTCGCAGACATGACACGCTCTCTTTCAGTTCCGTTGGACGGGTGCTTGAGATCGAGCATAGGGGATCAAGAATAACGGCACATTAACGGATGCGGTAAATCAGGTTAAAATAGCGCGAAGCTTGGCGTCGACCGGGCTCAGCCGGCGGCCCTGGCGCCTCAGCCTGCGGCCAGAAAGTCCAGTTCCCCGTCGCGGTCGAACCGCTGGACGGCCCGGCGCAGGGACGGGTACTGCGTGAGTTCGGGATCCTCGTTGATCAGCGAGAGGGCGGCGGCCCGGGCGGCTTCCAGGGTGGCGGTGTCATTGACCAGATCGGCGAGGATCAAGTCGGGCAGGCCGCTCTGGCGGACGCCGAGGAACTCGCCGGGCCCGCGCAACCGCAGGTCCTGCTCGGCGATGATGAAGCCGTCGTTGGTCTGGGCCATGATCCCCAGCCGCTGTTTCCCTACCTCACTGAGCTTGTCGGCGAGCAGGTAGCAGTAAGACCGATCGGCCCCGCGGCCCACCCCGCCCCGCAATTGGTGCAGCTGGGCCAGTCCGAAGCGTTCGGCGTTTTCGATGACCATGATTGTTGCGTTCGGCACGTCGACGCCCACCTCGATGACCGTCGTCGAGACGAGGATCTGCACGTCGCCGGCCACGAAGCGGCGCATGACGGCCTCTTTGGCGGCGCTGTCCATCTGCCCGTGCAGCAGCCCCAGGGTGAATTCGGGATAGACGTCGTTGGCGAGGCGCTCGGCCTCTTCGGTGGCGGCCCGCACGTCGAGCTTTTCCGACTCCTCGATCAGGGGAAAGACGACATAGGCCTGACCGCCCCGGGTGACCTCGGCGCGCACGGCGGCTTCGACCTTGCGGCGGCCACGGCCCGTGACCACCTCGGTCTCCACCGGCAGCCGGCCCGGGGGCAGCTCGTCGATCGTCGAGACGTCCAGGTCCCCGTGCAGGGCCAGGGCCAGGGTGCGGGGGATCGGGGTGGCCGTCATCGAGAGGATCTCCGGATGCTGGCCCTTGCTGCGCAGCAGGGCCCGCTGCTTGACGCCGAACCGGTGCTGTTCGTCGATGACGACCAGCCCCAGGTGCCGGAACTGCACGTCGTCGACGATCAGGGCGTGGGTGCCGATGACCAGATCGATGGTGCCCAAGGCAAGTTCACCGATGATTTCCCGGCGCTGGACGCGGCGCATGCTCCCCAACAGGAGGGCGACGCGCAGGCCGAGGGGTTCCAGCCAGGGTTTGATTTTGCGGAAATGCTGCTCGGCCAAAATCTCCGTGGGCACCATCAGGGCGCCTTGGGTCTTGGCCTGGATCGCCGCCAGCAGGGCGATGATGGCGACGACCGTCTTGCCGGAGCCGACGTCGCCCTGGATCAGCCGGTTCATCGCGTGCGGACTGCTCAGGTCCCCGATCACCTCGTCGACGACCCGCTGCTGGGCCTTGGTCAGGGCAAAGGGGAGGGCCTTGAGGAACGCCAGGACCAAGGGACCCCGCCCGGCCCCCTGCAGCGCCGTGCCCTGATTGCGTTGCTGGCGTTTCAGCTGCAATGCCAGCTGCAGCTCCAGCAGTTCATCGAAGACGAGGCGGCGGCGGGCGGCGGTCACCTCGTCCTGCGTGGCGGGGAAGTGGAACTGGCGCAGGGCGGCGCCCAGCTCGATCAGCTGGTGCTGCGATTTCAGGCGGGGCGGCAGGGGATCCTCGATCTCAGGGCCGTATGTTTCCAGGGCGGTGTGCATCGTCCGCCGCAGCGTCTTCAGGCCCAGCCCCTCCGTCAGCGGATAAATGGGCACGATCCGCCCCACATGGAGGCTGTCGCTGCCGTCCTCCGCATCGCCGAGGATCTCGGCGTCGGGCCGGTCGAGCAGCACCTTGCCGGAGTAGCTGTCCTGTTTGACGAGGCCGGACAGGACGACCGTGGCCCCGAGGGGAAAGCGTCTCTTGTACTGCTCCTGCAGGTACTTGTTTGCCTTGCCGTGGAACCAGGAGGCTTTCAGGGTGCCGCTCTGGTCGCGGACGGTGATGCTGAGGATGGTCAGATTCGGGTTGCGGGGGGAGGCGAAGCATTCCGTGCGCACCACCTGCCCGAGGATCGTGGCCGTCGTGCCGGGTTCCAGTCTGGCGATCGGCACCTGCTGGGCGTAGTCGAGGTGCTTGCGCGGGTAATGGCGGAGCAGGTCGCCGACAGTGAACAGCTTGGCCTTGGCGAAGCTCTCGGCCAGCTTGGGGCCGACTCCTTTGACGTACTGGATGCCCACGTCCGACCAGGTCGTGCCGCTCTGGCGCACCAGCCGTTCGGCGGGCAGGACGCGCTCGATGCTGTCGAGCAGGCGCTCTGCTTCGAGGAGTCGGACGTGGCGTTGTCGGACGTCGAGTTCTTCGTAATCCACACAGGTATGGGTGAGCAGGTGACCGGGGGTCTTGTCGGCCGCAGCCAGCTTTTCCAGGAGGGCTCGCGACTGTTCACGGGCAAAGGCGGCAAAAGTCTGACGCTGGCCCTGCATGTTGCTGTACCCGTGACGGATTTCCAGGGCCAGGGCCCGGCGGAAGGCGATCAGTAAGGAGCGGGAAGGGGCGACGCTCATCGGCGTATGGTCCGGGTGGGAGCCCGCGCCGGTCAATGTTTGGACTCCATTAAATCTCCGATTGGCCTTTGTCAAAGCCGGTGGATCGCGACGCTGTTGTGGGGATGATCCCAGAGTACCGCTACCGTGCGAACAAGGAGAAGCTCATGTCTGGCAAGGTCGAAGCGATCGAGGAACTAGGTGGCGGCAAGTCGACCGGCGACCGGGCAAATGACGCCATGAAGGCCATGGAGTACATGAAGGCGCAGCGGGAACAGGCCAATCTTGCCAACAACAACCGGCAACTGCAGAAGCTCAACCAAGGTGCCGACCTGCACCAGCAGGCCCTCAAGCAACACGAGGAAGGTCTCGGGTCGGTCGCCAGCTTCACGGCGGCCCCGACGGCGAAAGTGCCCACGGTCTCCCTGGCGTTCGACTTTAGTGCGGCGGCTGCGCCGGCCATCACCGGCGGCGTCGGTGCCGTGCCGACGAGCCCTGTGGCGGCCGCTCCGGTGCGCATCGAGCATCAGGTGATCACTCAGACCGAGACCGTCCATGCGGACGTCATTGAGTCCATGGGCCAGTCCATCGACACGAACGACGTCGTCCGCAGTGACGCCTTGACCACGGCCCGTGACGTGGGCGGCACCAAGCCCGGCCCCGGCGCCAAAAAGGCTCAGGGCGAAGGCGAAGCCACCTCGATCGATGCGACGGTTTCCAGCTCACAGCATGCCGATGCCACCTGGACGAACAACGAAGGGGCCCGTGGGGCGGCGACCGCCACCGAAAGCACCGGCAACGAGGGCAACAGCCAAGACTTTTCTGGCGGGGGCCAGCAGCAGCAATCACAACCCTAAGGTTTCGGCTTAGGCCATTGCACAATGGGCGGTCTCAACCGCCAGATGACGGAGAAAAACCATGAGTTTCGAAATTAACCAGGCCATCGCCAATGAGGGCCTTGCCCGCCAGGTGTATGACACCACGCGCAGCAAAGGCAACAAGCGGGAGCAGGACAAGTTGAGCGACAACTGGTCCATCAACGCGAACATCGATGAGGACAAAGACGCCCCGCAACCTGAACCCGTCGATTCCTACATCTCGGCCGCCAAGGCCCAGCCCAAAGCCGAGCCCAAGACCGACGACGCACCGCCGCAAGCCCGCTAAACCGGTTTTTCTGGCGACCCGCATGCCCGATGGGCTGCGGGTCGCAGCTGTTTGGGCAGGGATGCCAAACGGCGGCCCGTGAAATCGGTCAGGCTGACGCCGACAGCGTGGCCGGGCCCTGTCACAGTAAGGACAGGATGGTTGAGCTCACCACGACCCCTTTCGGCCCATTTCCGAACGGATCGCCAGGCCCCGCCAGCCGACGACTGGTACCCATAACCCTCACCCGGTTGGGTGTCCCTTCCCCTTGCGCCACCCTTTCCCAGGGGGTGGCGTCTCTTTTTTGCCCAGTGTTCACCCGATGTTAATCCATCCTCCTGTGGCCCTTAACCTCAAGCCCCCGGTTTGGCGCGATACTGAGGGACATAGACGTAAGGAGGCTCGGGTGATGCGACGCATGCTGACGACGGGGCTGATGGCCCTGACGCTGGCCACGGGCTGTCAGGCGATGGCGCCTGGCCTGCAACCGACGATGCCGCAGCTCACCCGTACGTTGATGGGCCGTCCGGCCTACATCGAGACCGGCGCCGCCAGCACCCAGGCCGAGTTCATCACTCTGCTCGCCCGTCAGGGGCTCGACCTGAGCGCGTCCCAGCTAAAGGCCGTCGGCCAAGCCACGGCTGCACTGCCCTCGGGCCAGTGGTCGACTGCGGCGTCCGACACCCTGCAGTCCCAGTGGCAGCAGTTCGGCAAGACGGCGACGCCCGGCTTCGCCTCACCTGATCAGTACCTGGCTGCTGCCGTCCACTTCGCCGGTAAGCGGGACGCCACCGTGGGGTTTTACTTCGACACCGACAGCTTCCGCCAGTCCGGCACGGTCAAAGTCCCCCACTGGGAAGCCGCCCAAGGCCAGTTCGTCAATCTGGCGACCGACGGCGGGATCGAGCTCTACCGGCCCCGCTCGTCCGAGTTGCCCGTCCAGTACCTGCGGGTGCCGCAGACGATGATGCCCGGCGCCCGTTAAAAGGCGGTTGCTAGAGGGATCATGCCGGCCGATTCCAGGCCGGAACCGGCTCAGCGTCCTGTAGGACGCGATCGCCGAACCCGACCTGAAATCGACTCGCCCTGCTCCGCCAGCAGCCACCTTTTGGCTTCCTCATCCACACATTTTTGTTCCGGTTTGCCGGGATCGTTTCTCCGATGACTGTGGCCAGAGCGTTCCTGCGCTTCGTAGGGGATGTGGCTCGGTCCGGCGTGCGGTATGAGGCGGTTATTTTGGGCCGGATCGGTTAGACGCGCCGCATGGCCTGGGTATGTTGGGGATGCGGACACATGTTTTTTCGGCCATGCGGGGATAACCCTTGGAGAGCCATGGCGAGACAACTGCTGGTGAGTAGGGCGCCCCTTCGATGATCAGTGACAAGCCCATCCAAATAGCTGACCTGCCGGACACCAACGATCGCAAGACCGATCTGCGGCAGATCCGCCAACAGGTGGCAGACGCGTTCGGCGTCTCGACGACCGACGTGGCCGTCCAGTTTGAGGAAGGTTTGCTGCAGGCGTCCGTCAAAACCGCCGACGGTGCCACCACCCCGACCGTCGTCTGTTTGGAGTTCACCGACTCCAAAGATGTCACGCGCATGTCGACCTTTGCCGGTGAAACCGTCAGTCCCGTCCTCAAATTCGATTACGGCAAGGGCGACGGCACGGGCCCCGTCGTCGTCGGACGCATGGTCTCCCAGAGCGAAGGCCTGGCCAGGGGCGAAAACGCCGATGTCCTGGTGCCTCGCCTGCAAGCCACCCTGGCCCGGGAATTCAAGTGCCCGGCGGACCAGATCGAACTGCGCTGGCAGACCGATGCGACGATCAAAGCGCATAGCCTTGCCGTCCGCAGGGTCGGCCAGACCGACTGGCGGCCGGTGACCTTTGGCCGCGACAGCGAAGGCGCCAACCTCACCGATTTTATCCGCAAAGGGCCGGAACGCCAGACCCTGTCCAGCCTCGGTGCCGTCCAGACGGAGCCAGCCAAGGCACTCGTCGTGCCCGCACTGTCGGGGACTCATGACGAACGCCTGCAACAGGTCCGTCTGGCCCTGAGTGAACCGCTCGGCGTCCCGCCTGAGCGCGTCATCCTCAAAGAGGCCGGCGGACTGCCATTTGCCGTGGTCGTGCCGGCGTCGGCGATCGGTGCCGCCTGGGATCGTCTGTCCGAGCGCAGTGCCAAAGGCACGCCCGTCGCCCTGAACTCTTCGGCCGACACGGCCTGGCTGATGACTGAAATGAAACTCAGTGCCTCTGACCAGCTGAGCACGCTGGGCGCCCGCTCGGTCAATCCCCATACCGTCACCATCGGCCGGATCGCCCCGGACCTGGGACGGGACGCCGTTGTCCAGGGCTTTAAGGACGACATCAAACGGGCCCTGGGTACGGGCTCCGAAAACATCGATCTGACGATCAAAGACGGCATCTTCCAGGCCAGGGTCAAAGGCGCCGACAAAGTCTGGGATATCAAGATCCCCGATGCCAACAACCGCCAATGGCTCCTGCAGATGCAACGGGACAACCCGACCAGCAGCCTGGATACGTTCGGTGAGCGGGCCCTGAACAATCGCTACGAAGTCACCGCGAATACGGGTTACCCGGATCTCAAGGGCGCCACGTCCTTCGGTCAGAACTTCCGTACCGATTACAACTTCGGTCAGCATTCGCTGCGGGCCGGCGTAATCATGACCGAGGGCATCGGCAGCTTCCAGCTTGGCGAAGCCCGCCTCGGCTATCATCACCGGCAGTACGGCGGTCTGGACGTCCGGCTCCGCCCGGGTGGCTTCGATGTCACCAACATCGAGAGCAAGTTCGCCACCAAGGCCATGGAAAAGTTCGGCGCCAACCTCCTCAAGGGTGAAAAAAAAGAAGTCCTGATCACTAGCGCTGTTTTGGTGGCGGCCGCCGGTGCAGTATGGATCGCCTCGAATAGCAAGAAGGAACTGAAGCTCGACCTGCCGATCGACGCCGACATCTTCAACAACGGCAAACTGCAGATCAAGGCCGGTGTGCGGGGCACCCTGCTCACGGGCGGCGAAAAGAAGCTGGGTCTGGAGTTCGGCGGGGCCAAGCTGGGCTTTCGGGAAAACATCGCCACCGGTATCGTCTCGCACCAGAACTTCGACTTCGACCAGGAAACGGGCAGCCTCAAGGGTCAGCTCGCCGGATCGTTCAACCGCTTCAATTACGATGTCAAGACCGACTTCGATACCAAGACCGGGGCATTCAATGACAGCCAGTTCGGTGCCTCGCAAAGCTTTGCCCTGACGGAGCGTGCCGGCGTGAGCTTCAGCGGCGGCCTCGGCCTCAATGGCCAGGGCAAGCTGCACGATCCGTCCCTCGGTATGGGTGTCTCCTACCAGCGGGGCGATGTCTGGAACTTCCGCCTCAACCTTGGGGCCTCCGCTCCCGGCACGGGCAGCACCTGGAAGGTCGGCGCCGGCTTGGGGGTCGTGGCCACCTTCTAAACGGCTGAGCGGCCGGGTACCCGGGTATCGAGCCCCGGTATGGGGCGTGTCCCGGTGAGGGGGCCGACCGGGCGGGATGGCGGGCCGTGTTGGCTGGCGGACCCCTGGGTTATCCTGATGGGTGCGGGGCCTTGCCGCCGATGCCCCGAACAAGGATGGAGCCGTGCTGACAGGACATGATCCGGAGCGACGGGTGGCATTGGAACAGGTATGGCGGGAACGCCTTGCCGCCAATCAGGCCCCGGAAACCCGGGAGGACTGGCTATTTCCCCCGGGGACGGTGCTCAAGCCGGCTGCGGTCCTGCTGCCGCTCGTGCGTCGGACCGAGGGGTATGCCGTCGTGTTCACGCAGCGGGCGGCGCACCTGTCTGTCCATGCCGGCCAGATCAGCTTTCCGGGCGGCCGGCAGGATCCGGGTGACGGGGATCTCTGGACGACGGCCCTGCGGGAGACCCACGAGGAGATCGGGGTGCCGCCGGACGCCGTGGAGTCCCTCGGGTGCCTGGAGCCGATCGTCAGCATCACGGGATTTCATGTCACGCCCTATGCCGGCTTTCTGCCGCCCGATTTCCCGTATCGGATTAACGCCGGCGAGGTCGCCACCTTGTTCGAGGTCCCCCTGGACCACCTCCTGGATCCGCTGAGTCACCGCATCGACATGCGGGAGATCCCCGGGCGTCTCCCCTATCCGGTGCATCACTACGCCTTTGACGGTCATGACATCTGGGGCATGACCGGCCATATCCTGCATCGGTTCCTAGAGACGATCGGCGCCTGACGGCAATCCCTGCTTCCGGGACGACGGCAGCCGGCTACATCCCGGCGGCGAGAGTGTCTGCGGTGGTGACGTGACCGGCACCACGGTCGGATGCTTGACAGGGTGGTCCGGCGATTGGTAGGATCAGGTTATCGAAATGATTTTCGATAGAAGCCTGTTTCGACCGAAGGGGATTTCGAGCCCCGCCGGTGACACTGTTGAAGGAGTCCGGTATGGCGGCAGTACTGAAGCCCGTGACGTTCCCGGTCCGCCGGCACCTGGCCCTGGTGCCCGTCCGCACCGGTTCGTTCGCATCCACCGTGCGGGTGTCCTTGCCGGTCACGGCCGGGGCCCAGTCCCGCCTGAGCAAGGCCATGGGCCATGAGACCGGGTTCAGCGGCACCGAGCGGCGCTGGCTGTTCGGGGTGCTGGCGATCACAGGCTATTGCCTGACACGGATGTTCCTCTAGCGGTCTGTTTCAGGGGGCATGCCCAAAGCCTGCGGATTGGAACCTTGTTTGCGACAGCTCGGCAGCGGCACAAGAACCCGATCGGCAGGCAGTGATGGCCTGGCCCCCTGGTAACAGTCATGGCCCGATCTTCAGTGGCCGCGTCGCCGCCGGCCATGCCGGTTGCGCTTCATTTGAACGTTATCGTGCCCAGTGTGCCGCCCTGTTGGACGATGGTCGCCGTTTTCGGGACACGGTCGCTACCCACCTGGAGTATGGCCTGCAGGTCTTCCATGCGCATGGCCGCCGTGACTCTGGTCCCGGTATCGCTCCTTTGGCGCTCGATGGTGGCCTGGCGACCGTCCGGCAAGGTGAGCGTACCGCTTAGCGCCTGGTTGGGTCCGCCGTCGATCGCAATGCTCGTGATCGGATTCTCATGCGGGTCGTCCACCTGACGCCGTGGTGCCGGGATTTGATAGACCTCCGTGTAACGGTCGCCCACCAGCCAGGTCTTGAATCGCCGGGCTTTGCGTTCGCTGCCACTGACGTCGGTGCCGCCCGTTTCGTCGACGACCAGGCCGAGCGGGCGATGCGGCACCCTGCGATGGGTGTACGTCAGCGTCTGGCTGGTGCCGAAAGGGGAATAGCGGGCTGTCCGCATGATCGTGGCTTTGCTGGTGCCATCACTGGCATCGGCACGTTGACTGTTTTGGGAGATCGAGACCTGTTCGGGGTAGTCGCCGTGCAGCGTCGCTTTCTGCAGATCCCGATAGCCGGGGCCGGCCGAGGCATCGGAGCCTGCCGCCAGCAAGGCCAAGTCGCCATCGGACCAGGATTCCGTGGCGAGCATGGCCTGCAGATTGCGCAAAAGGTAGGCGATGGTCGTGCGTAAGGGCGAAGCCGTCGGGAACAGCGTGTCCCAGGGACCCATGCCGAGCGGGACCAGACCCGTGGGCGGCACGTTCGGGACCGCACTCGGGACGGCGCCCGGCGCCGCCAGGTTCATTGAGGAGGGGCAGCCGGCCAGGACCAGTGTGACGAGGATCGCCGCAGCGCGTCCGATTGGCCTGGTGTGATGGCCAATGGATGGCGGGGTTGGGTGCTTTTGCATGGAATTCCTGACGCTCCCGACGGGAGGAGGTTCCGCCTTCGGCCGTTGAAAAATCTGCAGGTCGGTGACGTCCGTCACCTGAATCAGCGTTCGGCCTGCCTCATTCACACCAGCGGCGCAGCCTGCGGGGTGCCGGCCTGGCGTGGATAGAGGGCGGGGGTGGCTTTGAGCTTGGCGACGCTGATCAGCGACCGTTCCCCGACGTCATCCGGCAGGACGAGCGATGTGGTGACAGGGTTGCCGCCGCCAAGCATGTGGATCGCCTTGCTGGCCCGGGCCACCTCGTCTGCGACGGCTTTGCCCTTCATGGCGATCAGCCGACCGCCGACCTTGATGAAGGGCAAGGTCAGTTCCAGGAGGACCGGCAGATCGGCCAAGGCCCTGGCGATGGCCAGATCGTAGCGCTCCCGGCGCTCCTTTTGATGGGCGAGGTCTTCCGCCCGCATGTGCAGGACTTCCGCCTTGATCCCGATGGTTTCCAGGGCATGTCGGACGAAATTGAGCTTCTTGCCAACGGAGTCGACCAAAGTCGCCTGCCAGTGGGGAAAGAGGATCAACAGTGGGATGGCTGGAAACCCCCCGCCGGTGCCGATATCGATCATCCGCAGGGGTTGGCTGCGTTCCTCGTCTGTCAGGATCTGCACGGGCGTGAAGGAATCGACGAAGTGTTTGACGATCGCCTCGTCTTCGCCAGTGATCTTGGTCAGGTTGACCTTTTCGTTCCAGAGCACCAGTTCGTCGTACACGGTGGCACATTGGTCGACCTGATGGTCCGTCAACGTCAACCCCAGGGTGCCCGCTGCCGTTCTGAGTTTGTCTTGTCCTGCCGGTGTCACAGTCCCGCCTCCGCCAAATCGGGCTGTACGCCCCGCCGTCGCAATTCCAGATGCACAAGCAGCAGTGACACATCTGCCGGGTTCACGCCGCCGATGCGGGTGGCCTGGCCGACTGTCCCGGGTCGCAGCCGGTGTAGTTTTTCCTGGGCTTCCCGGGCCAGACCCCGGATCGCCAGATAGTCCAGGTCCTCCGGCAGCGCCAGAGACTCCAGCCGTTGCAGCTTGTGCACCTGCTCCGTCTGGCGCTGGATGTAGCCGGCGTATTTGATCTCGACGGCCACCTGGTCGGACACCTCGGCCGGGACCATCTCGTCGGCGGGCCACAGTGCCTGGATCAGGCTGTAGTCCACCTCCGGGCGGCGCAGCAACTCGGCGAGCGTCGTCGGCTGATCGATCCGCAGGCCGGGGATCGCCGTCGCCAGCCGGGCGAGGGTTTCCGTCGTGGGCTTCAGGCGCTCGCGCTGCAAACGGGCCTGCTCACGGCTAATCGCGTCGCGCTTGGCGACCCAGCGGTCCCAACGTTCGTCCGTGACTAGGCCGATGTCACGGCCCACCGGAGTTAGGCGGGCATCGGCATTGTCGCTGCGCAGGATCAGGCGATACTCGGAACGGCTGGTCAACATGCGGTACGGCTCGCGAATGTCCTTGGAGACGAGATCGTCGATCAGCGTGCCGATATAGCTGTTCGAGCGCGGGAAGATCACCGGCGGCAAAGCCTGCACCTGACGGGCAGCATTGATGCCGGCGACCAGACCCTGCACGGCCGCTTCCTCGTATCCCGACGTGCCGTTGATCTGACCGGCGCAGAAAAAGCCCCGGATGCGCTTGGTCTCCAGCGTGGCGTGCAGCTGGGTGGCCGGCATGTAGTCGTATTCGACGGCGTAAGCGGGTTTGAGGATTTCGACCTGCTCCAGCCCGGGCACCGTGCGCAGCATCTGCCAGTAGACGTCCTCGGGCAGGCTCGAGCTCATGCCCTGCACGTACATCTCGTTGGTGTCCCAGCCTTCCGGCTCAATGAAGATCTGGTGGCGGTCCTTGTCGGCGAACCGGACGACCTTGTCCTCGATGCTGGGGCAGTAACGGGGACCGACACCCTCGATCGTCCCCGAGTACATCGGGCTGAGGTGCAGGTTGTCCCGGATGATCTGGTGGGTCGCTTCGTTGGTGTAGGTCAGCCAGCAGCTGATCTGTGGGCGGGTTTCCCCGCCCAAAAAGCTGAAGAAGCCGGGCTCGGCATCGCCGGGCTGTTCCTCCATCTTGGAGAAATCGACCGTTTCGCGGTCAATGCGGGCGGGTGTGCCCGTCTTCAGCCGACCAGTCTCAAAACCCAGCCGTTCCAGGTTGGCGGTCAGGCCCTCGGCGGGGAACTCTCCGGCCCGGCCCGCTTTGTAGGAAGTCATGCCCACGTGGCAGAGGCCCCGCAGGAAGGTGCCCGAGCTGAGGATCACCGTGCGGGCCGGAAAGATCCGCCCCAGCGTCGTCCGCACGCCGACAATGCGGTCGCCCTCGACGACCAGATCATCGACCATCGCCTGACGCAGCCACAGATTCGGCTGGGCATCGAGCGCCTGACGCATCACCTGGGCATAGAGACGTTTGTCGCTCTGGGCCCGCAGCGCTTGGACGGCGGGGCCTTTGGAGGCATTCAGGGTGCGCATCTGAATGTACGAGCGGTCCGATGCCCGGCCCATCTCGCCGCCCAGGGCATCCAGTTCCCGAACGAGCGTACCCTTGGCTGGACCGCCCACAGCCGGATTGCAGGGCATGGCCGCGATCGTGTCCAGGTTGATCGCCATCAGCAGGGTCTTGCAGCCGAGACGGGCCGCCGCGAGGGCCGCTTCGCAGCCGGCATGGCCGCCGCCGATGACGAGCACGTCGTAGGTGTCCGGGTGAATGTTGGTCATCGCCTGCCTTGAGCCCTCGGTAGGGCGCATATGGAACTCGCTGGAAGGCGCATGGTGAGCCCTCCGAACGGCTCAGTATACCGCCCGGAGCCGTCGAATCCCAAGGCGGCCGCCAAGGTGGCGCCATCCTGGTTGAGTTTTGTCGCGGCGCCGGTCTCGCGTCGGCCAGCCGTCAGCACCTCGGAACCGGCAAAAACCTGCCTACGGCCAATGTTAGGCTCTGAGTCCGATCGGCCCTACGAAGCGAAACGGCCAAGTTAAGGTTATGTTTATTGTCTCTTGATAGGGGGTAAGCTAATATTGGGTTAAACATTCACCTCTCAATCCGACGAGGAGGGTCCGCATGACTGACGGTGTGACATTCGACATTCGCCCCACGGCAGGTCATGCCGCGGCGACGATTGCCGGCCAGATCGGTGCGAGCTTCGACATGGAGAACCGCCCCGCCCGGCGCACCCGCTACACGGCCCCGTTGGACATGGGGCATCACCCGATGAGGGCGCCGCACGCCAAGACGCTGATGCCGGACCTGGCTGCCATGCTCGATGAGATTTTCGACGAAGCGGTCCTCGTGCCCTTCGACCTCGACTGGCAGCAGCCGATGGTCTCCGCTGCCGTATCGGCCGCCGTGGCCGCCAACCTGACCGAACAGCCGGAAGCCCGTCGCCGGGTGCCCCGCTTCGAGCGCCAGCGGCAGGAGCTGGGCGATCGCCTGCAGGCCGTCCGGGCCGGCCTCAAGGACGTCACGCTGCGCGTTTCCATGATGAGTCCCGCCTCCGCCTAACCCGGAATATTCACGGGCAGCCAACTGGCATGCAGGGGCCTGTGGCGTAGCGGTGGTTTGAGCTGGCCTGGTTCCAGCAAAGCGTGGCTGCTGGGCGTTTTTGCGGTAGCAAAATGCGGGCAATGAGCCTGTAAGGTGGGTTGGTAACTACCCCCAAATCACCCTCAGAGCCAAAGCCCGCATGCCACAGAATACGCAGCCATTTGCCCTCGGGACAATCAACGGCCAGCAGACCGTTGTCCGTTTCGACGCTACGCACACCACCAGTGATGCTGGAGTCGTCCTACTCAGCCGAATCGACGCCCGATTGAAGCTGTGTGAGCGTCTGGCGGGCGCCATTGCGGATCAGCGCAACCCACTGTTGGTCACGCATTTGCTGGTCACGCTGCTCCGGCAGCGCATCTTCCAGATCGCCATGGGGTGGGAGGACTGCGACGACGGGGATTTGCTACGTTCGGACCCTGCACTGAAACTCGCCTGTGACCGTCAGCCGGCAAGCAACGAACCCCTCGCCAGCCAGCCAACGCTCTCCCGGCTGGAAAACGCAGTGACGGATGCCGACTTGGCCCGATTGAGCGATGTGCTGCTGGATCAGTACCTTGAACGCCAACCCCGACGGCGGCGCCTGATCGTGATCGACGCTGACGTGACCGACGCCGAAACCCACGGCCACCAGGAGTTGTCGGCTTTCAACACCTACTACGGCCACACCTGTCTGACCCCGTTGCTGGTGTTCGACGGCACCACGGGTGATCTGCTGTCCGTCGCCATGCGGCCCGGCAACGCCAGCACCGGTGACGGCTTGGTCGAACAACTGGGCCGCATCGTGCCCCGCCTGCGTCAGCGGTGGCCCGGCGCCCGGATCCTGGTCCGCCTCGATTCCGGCTTTGACTGGCCGTCGATCTTCGACTTCTGTGAGACCAATGGCCTGGAGTACCTGATCGCCATGAAAAACAACAAGGTGTTGGAACGCATGGCGGCCACGAGCATGCGGGACGCCCGGTATCTGGCGGATCAGTCAGGCGAACAGCGGCAGGTTTTCGGGTACGGCACTTACCAAAGCCGCAGCTGGAGCCATGTCCGGCGGGTGGTCTGGAAGGCCGAAGCGGGGCCCTATGCGACGGATCAGCGCTATGTCATTACCAACCTGCTCGGGGTGCCCAGCCAGCTATACCGCCGTTATTCCCAGCGAGGCCAGAGCGAGAACTGGATCAAGGGTTTCAAACGGGCGCTCAAAGGCAACCGGATGAGTTGTCACAAGGCGAGCGCCAACCAGTTTCGTCTGTTGCTGCATGCCGCAGCGTACGCCCTGATGCTGGCACTGCAGGAAAACCTGACCGAGACCGAAGCCGCATGCTGGCAGTTCGACACACTGCGGATCCGGTTGCTCAAAGTCGGCGGCTGGATCCACCAGGCCGGCCGGCGCACAATCCTGCACCTGGCCGCCAGCCACCCGCACCAAGACCTGTGGGCCTGCCTGATCCGACGATTGCAGCCGGCCTGACGGCCGGCCAACAAACGTACAATCCACGCAAACCCCAGG
>JACMPN010000196.1 GCA_014377495.1 Candidatus Sericytochromatia bacterium | reverse complement strand
CTTGCGTGGCAGGCCATACGTGCGTTCGATCCAATCAATGATCGGCCGATGCCATCCGGCCACGGGGATCCTGCAAAGGTAGTTCTGGCCGAATCCCAACTTTTGGCCCAACTCATTCAGCCAATGAAAAAGCCGGTCAGGACCTTCGGTCTCCAGTTGGGCCCGAGACCCAGCCACCATCACTGCTTCCCGAACCAATCGGGTGAGTGGTGTCATACCTGCGAGTGGCCACTGTGCCATCGTCTGCATATCGCTGAAGCTCAGCCCCTGACTATCGAGCCAGCCCTGGATCGCAAAGCCGGGCTGCGCCGACTTTACCCAGATGGCGGCCTGAGTGGCGTATGACGGGCCAGCCACCATTTGCCAGCCAAAGCGATCGCCCAACTCTGCCACATAGGCCCGCAGCGGAACGTGTCAACCTAAATGAGACAGAGCGGGCGTAATTTTAGTGTGTCACCTGCAAGAGAATGCGGTCATCAGGTCGGTTGATCCAGACTTCAGCCGCCGGCGCTTGTGGCATTGGAGGCCTGCGGACGAAACGCTCGGGATGAGCGTGGAAGGCATCCATCAAGACGTGCTGACGGGCTTGCAGGATCTGCTGGGTGCGTCCCTCGTGGACCATCTGCGGAGTCAGCAGGGCAATGCCTGAATGCCGGTGTTCGGTGTTGTACCAGACGAAGAACGTCCGGCAAAACTGGCGGGTATCTGCCAGCGAACCGAACTGCTTCGGAAACGACGGGTGATACTTCAGGGTCTTGAAGCTTGCCTCCGAATAGGGGTTGTCATCGGATACCCTGGGCCGGCTGAACGACTTGGCGACGCACAGGTCCAGCATCAACTGAGCCACCCCCTTGGAGGTCATCGACGTGCCCCGGTCCGCATGGATCGTCAATTGGCCGGGGACGATCCCCTGCTTTTTCCAGGTCTCCTCGATCAGATGCTCAGCCAACGCCGCCGATTCGCCCTCGGCGACCATCCAGCCGACGACGCAGCGGCTGAAGATGTCCATGATCACGTAGAGGTGATACCAGACCCCCTTCGGCCCCCGCAGCTTGGTAATGTCCCAGGACCAGACATGGTTGGGGGCAGTCGCCAGCAGCATGGGTTTGACGTACTCGGGATGCCGACGCTGGCAGCGCCGTTCCTTCACTTCCTGGTTCTCGGCCAAAATGCGGTACATCGTCCGGATCGAGCACAGGTACCGGCCTTCGTCGAGCAAAGCCGCATAGATCTGGGCCGGAGCCTTGTCGACGAACCGTGCGTCATGCAGCACATCCAGGACCGAAGAGCGTTCTGCCTCGGCCAGCTTGCGGGCGGGCGCAGGCCTTGGGGCCTTCTGGGGCGGCGGTGCTTCGGGAGGGCTCGGGGCGCACCGACGATACAGCGTCGCCCGGGAGATCCCCAACGCACGGCACACGGGCTGAATGACCCCGGGTACGGCAATCTGCTGAATGGCGGCCATCAGACGTTCCTGTCCATGGACACCGGGATCTCCAGCAGGGCCGAGACTTTTTTTAAGACATCAATAATCGTCTCGGCTCTGGCCAACTCCCGCTGCAAACGGTTATTTTCCTTCTGCAAGGCGGACACGTCCGGGGGAGGGTGCTTGCTCACCCTCCCCCGTCTTGGCGGATGCATCAGATTGCCGATCTCACGTTGGCGCCGCCAAGTGGCGATCAGCGACGAATAAAGGCCCTCCCGGCGCAGGATGGCCCCTACCTGCCCTGATGCGGTACAAGCCTCAATCTCCCCAAGGATCCGAGACTTGTAATCGGCCGTGAACCGACGGCGAGAAGGCTTTGCCAAAACCTCGGGGTCCGGCGTGGCCATGGCGATCAGATTGGTGCGGCGGCTGGCGCCGTCGGATTCGGTGTTGTCAGGCATTTCGACCCACGGTGTTGGTGTCATACGGGATGTCGTCATCTATCGACTACCTTCCCCGCCCTCCTCAGTGATTAACGGTGTCGGCTGTCTCACTTATTGTTGACACAGTGGGCGGCGAGATTTTTGGCGAGATGGCCATCCTGACGACGGGCGCCCGGACGGCGACCGCGACGATGATCGACGGCGGTGACCTGATCCTGCTGCCCAAGGACCGCTTTCTCGAACAACTCGGCCAGTGCCCGCCCATGGTCCATACGATGTTCTTCAGCCTGATGGAGCGCCTGCGGATGACGACGGAGCGGGTGCGCCCGTCCAACGACCGTTCCCTCTTTCTCAGCGTCTGCCGGGCCCTCGCCCAAGAGCTGGAAACCCTCCGCCTCCAGCGGGCCAAGGCCGCACCCTACCGGGACATGCTGCGAAAAATCAAAGACATCATGCTGGTTTCCGCCCATGAGATCGAAGCGGTGTTCTTCAAGCTGCAGGACCTGGGCCTCGTCGCCTGCCACAAGGACGGTATCCCCAGCAAGACCTTCGTGTTCACACAGCCGGACGGCTTCCTGGCCGGGTGCGAGCGTCATTACCAGCAATACGCCGACCATATGGAAGAAGCCCCTGGTGACGACGAGGTCCTCGATCTCGTCGACCTGGCGGGCAAGACGGGCTTCGATGTCGATAAGCTGCTTCGCCTGGCCGCGGACGGGGCGATGCCGAGCGGTGTCCTGCGCGTGTCCCGGCGGGCGCTGGCGAACTGGGCGAAGGTCGCGCCGGATACCGCCGGTGATGCCAGGCTCGCCCCATCCGGACCACCGGCTCCGGTGGATGAGCCTGTCGATACCGCGGAACTAAAGCCCCTCGGCAAGCCCTGATCCCTGTCACGCCAAAGCGGCGCTGCCATCCAGGCAGTGCCGCTTTGGCGTGGGGGCCTGTGCCTAAAAAAGAGGGCGATTTTCCGGATTGACGGCTCCAAGACGCGACATGAACAGTTTATGAAGCGAATATAAAGGACTTGTTAAAAGCTCATCAAGGCATGCTGGAGGATGTTCGGGATGTTGACGCAGATTCGTCCAACGGGTGATTCGACCGCCACGGCCGGCCGGCTGACGACCACCCCACTGATCGCGACGCAGACGGCTCCCAAGCCCCTGAAGAAGGTCGCTCCCGAGCAAAACCGCAAGCGTTGGAACGTGCCCGACGAGGCGCTGATCGCCACGGTCATCCCGGTGGCCTCCAAAGAAGAGAAAGCCAAGTACAAGGTCGTCGCCGATCTGGTCAAATCCCGCATCTACGTGGTCGACAAAGCGACGAACGAGCCCATCGATGCCTATCTGACCTCGCCCGGCACGGACAAGTTTCCCACCCAGGGTGAGAGGTTCAAGATCGCCAAGGTCATGCCGATGGCCTGGTGGAATCCGCCGGCGAGCGCTTGGGCCAAGAAGTCGAAGCCCACGCCTCCCGGACCGGAAAATCCGATGGGCGTCATGAAGCTCAACCTGGGCAAATACACCCAGTACATCCACGGCATCCCCAAACACGAAGAGCCGCAGTTGGGCCGGCACGCCTCCCACGGCTGCCTGCGGATGAGCAACGGCAACATCGTCAACCTGTACCAGAACTACGTGGGCGCCGGCACGGTCGTCGAGCTGAACCGGGACAAAGCTTTCAGCAAAGCAATGGACTCCAAGTTCGCCGCTTCCGGCCGTACGGTCCACCTGATCAGCGACGGCAGCGAAAACGTCGCCAAGGTGGCCGGAGCCTGCGGCCCCAACCAGTAACAGCGGTTCGATACAACGGCCGGCGACGCGAGTTGCCGGCCGTTGTGCGCGTGGGCCCTGCCCGGCCGTCGGAGCCCGAGCGGCCTTTTGACTTGATCTGAGTCGCCGGACTCGGCTAAGGTGAGGGGGTATTGCGGCGGTGCTCCCCGGAGTGCTTGCCCCCGGCCCTTTCCGGGTGTCTGACACAGCCCTGGCTGAGCGGACCGTCACCTGCACTCCCGCCCTATTTCAACGACTGACGGCCCACTCATGCTGAACATGAACGAACCTCTGCCCCTCGACGTGCTGACGTCCTACCTGAAGGCCCAGCCGGTCCTGGCCGACATGGTCGATGCCGAGTACATGAAGGCCGTCAAGGGCGTCACGGTCGACGGCGAGATGCGGGGCCTGCGCAAGCGCATCCTCCTGAAGATCGTTGCCGGCATCAAGGAGCAGGGCGGTCTCTACCGGATCACGCATTTCCGGGACCTGACGGCGAAATGCGCCGTGGAAGGGTGCGAGATCCCCATCGACGGGGGCTATTACGAGTTTTCGAACCCCCGTACGAACAAAAACGTGATGATCCCCTCCCACATCGCCCACAACCTCCTCCACCATTCAATGGTGGCCTACGAGGAGTTGTGCGTGAACCTCGGCAACAGCCCGGTCGGGACGATCTGGATGTACGTCGACGGCCCCGGCCTGGTGTCCACCCTCAAGGACTGCACCTGCCCCGAAAGCGGCCGGCAGGAGATCGAGAGCATCATCCCGGACCTCCAGGAAGCCAAGCGCATCAGTCAGGGCGTCAAGATCAAGCCGCCGGAGCCGGATTACGACTTCAGCCCCAACGACACCGAAAAGGCGATGGGCATCCTCAGCTTCAACGGCATGATGAAGATCCTCGTCGATTGGGGTGCGGAGGACATCCACATCAAGGCAGGCCAACCGCCGCTGGGTGTCGTCAAGGGTGACGTCCAGGCCCATCCCACGCACTGTCAGGACGTCCTGACCCCGGAGCACACCAAGTACTACGCCTATGGCCTGATGGACGAGGGGCAGCAGCGGCAGTTCGAAGAGACCCGGGAAATGGATTTGTCGTTCCTGACGCCGGGTATCGCCCGGTTCCGGTGCAACATCTACTGGTCCCAGGGCATGATCGGCATGGTCCTGCGGGTCATCGGCACGCAGATCCGGCCGCCCGAGGTCCTCGGCGTCCCCCCTGTCCTCAAAAAGGTCGTCTTTGAGCGGATGGGCCTCGTCCTCGTCACCGGGCAGACGGGCTCCGGCAAGACGACGACGCTGGCGGCGCTGCTGGACTATTGCAACATGGTCCGCCGGATCCATATCCTCACCCTGGAAAATCCCGTCGAGTACGTCTACGAGAGCAAACGGGCGATTTTCACCCAGCGGGCCGTCGAGATTGATTCCCTCAGCTTCCCCATGGGCATGCGGGCCGCCTTGCGTGAAAAGCCCGACATCATTTTGATTGGCGAAATGCGGGATCCCGACACGATCAACGCCGGCCTGAAGGCGGCCGAGACGGGCCATTTGGTTGTCTCCACCCTGCACACCAACGACGCCGTGCAGACGATTGCCCGGATGGTCAACGCCTTTCCGCCCCACGAACAGGATACGGTCCGCCAACAGCTGGCGACGTGTATCCGGGCCTGTGTCGCCCAGCGCCTCATCCCGCGCATGGACAAGCCCGGACGTGTCTGCGCCATCGAGATTTTGCTCGTCACCCCCAATGCCCGGGGCTCGAACACCAAGGATTACATCGCCAACAACCAGCTCGGAGAGCTCTACAAGGTCGTCGCCACCAGTGGCTACGATGGCATGCAGTCGATGAACGTGGCTTTGTTCGAGCAGTACCGTAACTGTATGATCTCCGGCGACGATGCCCTGGGCTTTTCGGACAATCCGGAAGAGCTGATCCGCTGGATGCGCCAGAGCTCCGGCATCGGCAGCCGACTATAAGGTCATCGGTGTCTGAAGATGCAACATGAAAGCAATGGCCAAACGTCCCGCTCCCCCCGGCGGGAGAGGGACTGGAAGCCGTCACTTTTGTGATTGAACCGCCCATCACCGTCGACCCCGCCGACACGCCGTCCCCCAACCGTTTCGCAGCCTCGCTCGGTGCCGTCGGGGCGTGCTCCGTCCGGCATTGGCGGGCCGTGCTGATCGTCTGGGCCCTGATCACCGGGGTCGCCTTGTGGCAGGCCGCCGCCTTACCCCAACGTTTGCGCGGCAGCACGGGCTTTTTGCCGGGCAGCCAATCGGCCCAGATCGAGGCGGTGCTGCAGACCGGGTTCGACGCCGCCCTATCCCAGTTCATCGTCCTCGTCGTGGCCCCCGACAGCCAGCCCCGGGCCACGGCGATCGAGGCGACAGAGCCGGTGATTGCCGCCTTGCGCCGCTCCCCACACGTGGCGTCGGCCGTGACACTGTCCGCTCCGACGGCCGACCGCTCTGCCACTCTGGTCGGCTTGCGGACGGCGAACATCCCGGCCACCGAAGACGTGCTGCCCGAGCTGCGCCACCTGGTCCGGCAGGCTGCGGCACCCTCGGGATACCTAGCTCTGATCACGGGCGAGGCTGCCCTCGATCTGGATCTGGTCACCTTTGCCACGACCGACACGCGGCGGGCGGAACTGATCGTGCTGCCGCTCAGTCTCGTGGCGCTGCTGCTGGCTTTTGGCTCTTTGGGGGCGGCCAGCGCCCCGGTGATCGCCGGTGCCGCCGCCGTCGTCCTCGCCATGGGCCTGCTGTCGGTCCTGGCCCTGTTCATGCCGGTGGCCGTCTACGCCACGAACATTGCCACCATGCTCGGGTTGGGGCGGGGGATCGACTACGCCCTGTTCGTCGTGGCCAGGCTACGCGAGGAGGTGGCCGCCGGGGCCGATTACCGCAAAGCGGCCAGCAACTCTATCCGCCATGCGGCGCCGGCGATCGCCGCATCGGCTTTCACCGTCCTGCTGGGCTTGGCCGCCGTGCTCCTGGTGCCCCTGCACGACCTGCGGGGCCTGGGACTGGGCGGGGCGTTGGTGGCGGGGACGTCCGCCCTGGCGGGATTGACGCTCCTGCCGGCGCTGACCGCAGCGCTGGGCCGCAGGCTCGATTTTCCCCGGCTGCTGCGTCGCCGCACGGATGAGGCCACCCGCCTGGCCGCCTGGGAAGGGCGGGCCCGTTGGGTCCTCAAGCGGCCTGTCCGATCGTTGCTGGTCGCCTCGGCCATCCTCATAGTCATGTCCGTGCCGGTCCTGCGTGTGCAGCTGGGCGAGCCGGAGCTGGACCAGCTGCCCCAGCGCATCGAGGCGGTGCAGGCCGTCCAGAGCCTGAAGTCCCTGGGTCTGAAGGGGTTGTGCATGCCCGTGCGACTGTTGGTACAGGCGCCGCCGGGAGAGCCGATCCTGACGCCGGAACGGCTGCGGGGGTTGCAGACGCTGGGGCAGTGGCTGACCAAAGACCTGCGGGTCCAGGCCGTGCTGGGTTTGGGCGATCCGAGCCTCGACGTCGACTCGCTCGCCGGCACCTTGGCGATGCTGGGGCCCGCGCAATTCGTGCAGATGTTGCCGTCGGAAGCCCGGGCCCTGGTGAGTCGCGACGGCACGGCCACCCTGATCACGATCATTCCGAAGAACGACCTCAGTTACCAGGATACCCGCGGGTTGGATCGGGACCTGAAAGCCATGGTCGGTCGGCAATTGCCGGGGTTGCACGGCACGACGGTGCTAGTCGGGGGCATGGCGTCCCATGCGAACGAGGTCAACGCCGTCGTGCGGCGGACCTTCCCCGGCGTCATCGTCGTCGTGGTCGTCTCCACGTGGATCATGCTGTTTGTGACCACCCGTTCCCTGCTGATCCCACTGAAAGCCGTGATCGCCAATCTCCTGACGGTGGCAGCGGCGATCGGCGGCGCATCCTGGCTGGCCGCTTCCCCGTGGGCCTGTCACCTGATCGGGCTGAGTCAGCCTGTCGAAACGGTGCTGGCCGGGATCCCCGTGCTGACGTTCTGTGCCGTCTTTGGTCTGTCGATGGACTACGAGGTTTTCCTGATCAGCCGTATCCTGGAGGCCCATCGGGCCGGGGCGACGGACGAGGCGGCGGTCGTCGCCGGGGTCAGCCGCAGCGGGCCTGTGATCACCAGCGCGGCGATCATCATGGCCATCGTCTTTTTGGGGTTTGCCACCACCGACCTGGTCCCGATCAAGCTGCTGGGGGTGGCGCTGGGGCTGGGTGTCCTGCTGGATGCGACGGTGACGCGGCTGGTGCTGATCCCCGCCCTGATGGTCGTCGCCGGCAAATGGAACTGGTGGCCGGGACGGGCAAAGGAATCGTGAGCCATTAACGGGCGAAATCAGGTTAACCCTTGGTTCCCCGCAAAGGGGGAACCAAGTGAGAATACCGGGTCCCCTGGGGATTTGGTCCTCTGCCCTTAAAGCGTGGCCTCTTTAATGTTGTGCCACTCCCGGGCGACGCCGGCCTTGGCACCGACATCGCCGGCCCAGAAGTGAGGCAGGGCGGACATGGCGCCGGGGAGCGAGCGCTGATTTTGGGCCGGCTGCTGGAAGATATAGGGCAGCGTCGTGTGGGCGCCAAAGGTGACGCCTTCTCGGCCGCTTGTCAGCATGTCCCGCAGCGGCATGCGGTCGAACGTCTTACGGAACAGGGCATCGACCACGACCGGCGTTTTCCCCTCGAAGGTCACGTTGATGGCGTGGTCCCAGATGTACCTGCCGTTGCGGAATTCCTGGATGTAGGTGTAAAAGGTCGGCACCTTGGCTTCCTGCATCAGGATCTGGTTGAGAATGGCAAACCCGCGGCAGTCAGCGGTGCCGGCTTTGACGTACTCGCCGATGGGTACGCTTGCACCCGTATAACGCCGGTTCACAGCGGTGTAGACGTTGAAAATCTCAGGGGTCCGCACCCCGGCAAACCGTAACTTGCTATTGAGTAAGTCATGCAAGGCGTTGATTTTGTCGGGTTTGCTCAAGAGGGTGTTTTCACCGATGGCCCAAGCCGCCGCCCGCAGGTCGAGGATCTCGGGAGTCTGCATGTCCACCAGGATCGAGGGCTGACCACCACCGGCGATGTCGGATCCCTGGACCCGGTCGAGGTGGGACAGGGTCTTGAGGCCACCCCGGACGGCGCTGTTCACATTGGACTCGGGTACGGCGGTGATCGACTTGATGGCGCCGCGGGCATGCAGGTAGTTGGCGATACGACCGGTCACACCACCGAGGATCACGCCACCGACGGCGCCACAGAAACCCGCCGTGCCCACCGCTTCCAGACCGGCGGCGACACCTTGGTGCCAGGTCCTGCGGTTGGTCGCCGTTTCGAGGAGACCGGCGGACCCGCCCAGCACGAAACCGGAAGCGGCCCCCAGCTGGACCACTGTCATTTTGGGGTAGATCCTGGCCAGATTGCGGTTCAGCGGGGCTGCGGCCACGGTCACGGCGCCATCGATGGCGCCGCTGCGCAGGCCGGACACCAGGCTGTCGGCCAGACCATCGGTCAATGGTTTGTCGGCTGCGAGGTTTTGGCCGGCCGTGATGGCACCCTTGGCGAGGGCTTTCACGGTTGCCCCGCCGGCCATGCCGATCAATGCGGCCGAGGCACTGCCAGTCCGCAGGGCACTGCGCCGGATCTGATCCGCCACGATCCCTGTACCAACCGACAGGCCGATCTCCACCGCGATCCGGCCGACGCCGTGCGGCGGGGATTTAGTGGTTTTGTCGGTCCCGGTGATCTGCATGGTGGTCCTCGGGATGACTGATCACCCCATCATTACTATTGGTGATGTACCCGGAACGCCGGCCGGTCAAACCCGCCCGGCTTGCCTCGGGACAGCATCTGCACGCCTGCCGGCACGGACGTTTCAGTCGGCGTCGGCAGGGATGGGCTGGCCTCCTACCTCGCATTACAAGGATGCGAACCCGGTGACGGGGGTGTAGTCGAGTTCGGGTCGGGCGGCGGCGAAATTGGCCTTCGCCTCTTCCAGCGCCTCGTGGGCCTCG
>JACMPN010000195.1 GCA_014377495.1 Candidatus Sericytochromatia bacterium | reverse complement strand
GCCTTGGTCTTTGCGTTCCTGGCCACCCACGGGGCCGGCCCGCTCAGTCTCGACCGACTGCGCCACCGCCTCTCGGGCGCGCCAGCCTACATCGACTTCTGAGCCCTGCGCCGCCTTGGCACCCTGCGCTGTCGGGGCGCCAGGGGGCGCCGTCTGCCCATCGCTGGGGTCCCGCTGCCTGGCGGTGGCTTGCCGGGGCCGGCAGCCCCCGTACTGGTCGAGGCCAGAGGAGGGTGACGTGGACGATCGGATGACGCAGCAACACCGGTTCAGGGCCTTGCCCTGGCCGCATCGGGATCATCCCTGCCCTTCGAGGACTACGGCGTGACCCTGCGGATCCGGTTGTTGCCGAGATCAGCCACGTAGACGGTGCCGGCCGAGTCTACGGCGATGCCTTGAGGTGAGTTAAACCGGGCTGACGTGCTCGTGGCGTGATCCAGGGAGCCAAGCGTGCCATCTCCGGCCAGGGTGGTGACCGCACCGCCCGCCGTCACCTTGCGGATCCGGGCGCTGAACTCGTCTGCGACATAGACGTTGCCGGCCGCATCGACCGCCACCCCTCGCGGAGAGTTGAACTTGGCGGACGTACCCGTGGGGTGATCCAGAAAAGCTGTCGTGCCGTCTCCGGCCAGGGTGCTGACGGCTCCGGCGGCTGTCACCTTACGGATACGGCGGTTGCCCGTATCACCCACATAGACGTTGCCGGCCGCGTCCACGGCGATCCCCTGGGGGGTGTTGAACTGGGCTGACGTGCCCGTGGCGTGATCCAGGAAGCCCTGCGTGCCGTCTCCGGCCAGGGTCGTGACCACGCCGCCCGCCGTCATCTTGCGGATCCGATGATTACCCCTGTCGGCGATGTAGACGTTGCCGGCTGCATCGACCGCTACCGCCGCCGGGTTGTTGAACTGCGCCGACGTGGCGGTGACGTGGTCTAGGTATCCCTGTGTGGCGTTTCCCGCCAGGGTGGTCACCGCACCGCCGGCGACCACTCTGCGGATCCGGTTGGTGAGCAGATCGGCCACGGAGAGGTTGCCCGCCGCATCGACGGCCACCCCCATGGGAAAGTTGAACCGGGCCAGCGTGCCCGTGACATGATCCAGAAAGCCCGCCGTGCCGTCTCCGGCCAGGGTGGTGACCCCGCTGGGGACGACGACCCGTGATGCAGAGCTGCCAGCGTTGGCGGCGTTGAGGAAAGCCGTTTTCGTGATCGTCGCCAGCGGGAAGAGACCTGAGCGGATGACGACCCTCGGCTGTTTGGCAGTCGTGGCGTAGGTGATGATGATCTGGCCCACCACGGCGCCGTTCATGAAGGCCGTGTCGGCTGGGTAGGGCTGGGTGTATTCGATCTTGGTCAGCAAGCCGTTGACGTTCGCCATGGGAAATGTCTGGCCATTCTCAGCTTTGAAGACTGCACTCACGATCCCGCCCAGCCTGATCCACTCGTTGTCAACGTCCGTAAAAGAGGTCATCGATCGAGGGGAAGCCAGGGCGGGCATGAGCGTCTTGTGGAGGCCGACGGGTCCGAGCGTCGGAGTGGCGCTGATCTTCACGTAGTTTAACGGGATGCTCATATCGCTGACCAAGGCGGACATCGGGACTTCGACTAGAGCGGCGGGCAGTTCGGTCCCGGTCGCTGGCGGTGCCGAGGGTTTTAGCGCCAGGCAGGCGGCCGCAGAGTAGGTCGGGGAAATCGTGAGCGTGACAAAGACTTGGTCAGGGCCAGTATGCTCCGTGTCGGATGCATCGCCCACTTGGAAATCGGCGCTCCCCATCACATTTCCGCAGGCATCGAGGGCCTGAATTTGATGCAACCCCTTGCCGAGGTCGACGTCCGTTGAAAACGTCACAAAGCCAAACTGTGCATATCCGCCAGCATGCAGTTTGGCCGGAAACAGCGCAGTGAAACCCAGACGGCCATCCGTAATGCGGAACGTGCTGATCGGCGGGCCTTCTTTGACGACACTAATAGCGACGCGGGTGTCTTTTGGGTTTCCGGTCGCTGAGTTAGCAATAGCATGGACGGTTCCGAATGTTGTGGTTGGGATGCAACCAACGCCGGAACTCTCTCTTGACGCGGAGTGCTCGGTCGTCCACCCGTTCAGGACCAGCAAGGCACCCGCCATCATGCATGTCAATGCGCCACGGCGTCGCCAGGTCGGATAGCGGCGGGTGTCAGGTGATGGCGTCGGGTCAGACTGTTGGGACATGCAGGGAACTCCAAGTGCAAAGGATGGCGGCGGTTTAGCGATTTTTCAGAGCTTAAACAATCACGACGCAAAGTGTAGCGATCTCTTCCGCCAGTGGCAACCGGCCGTCAGCCTGAGTTTCGTCCGATTCGGGCGGTTGCCACAGGTCGTTCTGACGTAAAACCAGGGCGAGGCGATCGTGGTGGCGACGGCGAGCGGACGGCCCCGACCATCCGAACCTTTGACTCGGCGCTGCCGGGAGTGGCCTGGCGGCAGCTGTGCTGATTTTCGGTCACGCCCCTGGCGGCAGCCGCCCGGGT
>JACMPN010000194.1 GCA_014377495.1 Candidatus Sericytochromatia bacterium | reverse complement strand
TGCCGCTGACGACATCGCCGACGGCGTTGTCGCCGTCGAACAGGGTGTAACCCTGCCGGGGGATGGCTCGCCCGGCGACCTGGAAGCCCATGAGCAACCGGGTGACGCCAGTGTCTTTTTGGCTTTGCAGTGCCTCACGGCCGATAAAATCACCTTTCGCCAGTTTGACGGACCAGCCGAGATTGGCCTCCAGTGGGGAGATCGTCTCTTCCAGTTCGTGGCCGTAGAGGGCCAGGCCTGCTTCGAGGCGCAGGCTGTCCCGAGCACCCAGGCCAATGGGCTGGATACCGAAGGAATCGCCGGCGCTCATGATCGCCGCCCAGATGCGGGCGGCCTCGGCGATGGGGACAAACAACTCGTAGCCGTCCTCGCCCGTGTAGCCCGTCCGGGCCCAGATGGCCGGGGCGCCACAGAGCGAGCCGCGCATGACACCGAAGCTGGGCAGCGACGTCACGTCGGCGTCGGTTAACTGGGGGACGAGGGCCGCCACCTTGGGTCCCTGCAGGGCAAAGAAGGTGAGGCTGTCGGCCAAGTTGGCCATGTTGACAGTGGCGGGCTTGTGGGTTTGGAACCAGGCCCAGTCCTTGGCGGTGTTCGAGGCGTTGACGACGATGTAGTATTGGCCAGGCTCGACATGGTAGATGATCAAATCGTCGATCGTGCCGCCATCGGGCCGGCAGAGCTGACTATAGACTGCTTTGCCGGGGGGCAGGCCGATCACCCGATTGGGCACCATGTGGTCCAGAAACGCCTCGACGCCGTCGCCGTCGGCCGTGAAGATGCCCATGTGGCCGATGTCGAACAGGCCGACGGCTTCCCGCACGGCCATGTGCTCAGGGTTGATGCCGGCGTACTGCACGGGCATCTCCCAGCCGGCGAAGGGCACAATCTTGCCGCCCAACTGCTGATGGACGTCGAATAGCGGGGTTCGCCGCAGCGCATGGAGTGTCGTCATGCTGTCCTCTTTACAGTCAAACTGTCCGCCCACGGGCACGGCACACGGGCACAGCCACAGTCAAAACCAACGTCAGTCGGGGATCTCGACCGAATGTGGTTCAGTGTAACAGGATCAGCGCCGGCCCAACGAGCGTTGTGCAGAAGGGCCATGGCCGCCCGCTTGCTGGCATTCGGCCTACGGATTTGCGGGCGGGACGACCAGCTTGCCTTTGAAGATGCTGACCGCCGCTGCGACGAGGTCGTCGCCTTCCTCACCGGGAGGGCCCGCGGGTGCGGGAGGGGGCGTCGTCCAGGGCTGTGGCGCCGAAGCGGACATCGGAACGGGTTCGGGTTCACTCGGCATGCTCATGGCAGCCATCGGGTCCGGGTCATCCGGCCAGGGGGTCGATTCGGTCTCGTAAGCCGGTTCCGGTGAGGGTGCCGGGGCGTATTGCGGTTCCGGAATGGGCGCCAGTGCTGGGGGCGGCACGGGTGCGGGTGCTGGTGCGGGTGCCAGTACATGCGCCGGTGCAGCTGCGGATTGGTCGATGCACTTCAGGCGCAGAGGCATGCCGAAGATGGCAAGGATGCCGCCATTGATCAGCGTCAGACGCTTGGGTTGTTTCTCGATGCTCTCGCGGTTGGCCGGATGGAGGAAACCGACGGTGATAGTCTTGGCTTCCAGGTCCACCGGTCCCAAAAACGCATCCCTCAGCATGGCGGCTGTCGGCATGTGGCGTTCGCTGGTTGCATCCAACAACCTGCCCCAAAGCTCGGGGATCGGACCAGGCAGCCCGTCGGCGGCAACGGGTGCTGTAGCGGCGGGCGCCCACGGTGCGGCAGGCACAACCGGTGTCGGTGCTGGCGGCGGGGGCGGGGGGGGGGCCCCCGGCCGGGTG
>JACMPN010000193.1 GCA_014377495.1 Candidatus Sericytochromatia bacterium | reverse complement strand
TTTCATGGACGCCGCCGACGGCAGCCAGGGTGGCCAGATCCGCACCTCGAACGCCTTCGTCTCCTCCAACCAGGCTGCCAGCAACCTGGCCAGCGGCGACTGGGTCATCGGCAAGTCGTTCCGCACCAAGGGCGGCCCGACCCTCGAAATCCACAACAACGCTGACGGCCCCAAGATCACCCTGCCGAACTAAGCGCCCATTCCTCTCTCCAAAAGCCGCCCGCAAGGGCGGCTTTTGACGTTGTGTGCCGGGCATGCCCGGCGACTTGGGGGTGAGAGTCCCCTGTCCAAGCTGTTAGAGGTGCAGGACTGGCGAAGCGCAAGGGCGCCACCGTGAGGTGGGGTCTGGAGGAAGCGTGGAACAAACCTGCGGGCTGTTGAACAAAAACCGGATATGAGGCGTGTGCAGCCGGACGAGCGGGCAACGCACCGCAAAGTCCCTATCTACAAAAGGCTGTAGACGTAAATCCGGCAGTCGTGCAGAGAAGGCCGCCTGGCTTTCCCCGGGAGACCTGGGGCGTGTCCCGGAGTCGGGACTGAAGGCGCCGTAAGGCGCCTTGATCGCGAGGGGTCAGCAGAGGGGATCGTAGGCCGCAAGGCCGAAGGCTCGAACGGTGCCCATCCGCAAGGAAGGGAAAATGAGAGGGCAAATCGGACGTCGATCTGGTGGGTAGCGAGCGGCAGAAAACCCAGTTGGAACTGGCCTTCATGGCGGAGATGCGGGGTGAAGCCCCAAGGGACGCCCTGCCAGGGACCGAAATGCCTGCGGCGATGGACGCACCCGAAAGCCCGGCGGCGAAGCAACGGTTCATGGAGGCGGTGTGCAGTCGTCGGGGGACGGATCGGGTGCTTGAAGGCGTTAAACGCTTTCTGTGCGTGCGGTTGAAGCTGCGTGTCAATGAGGCGACGAGTGCGCTGGACCGGCCCCAGCGTCGGAAGTTCCCAGGGTTCACCTTTCTGTGGGGTGCCGAGGCGAAACAACGCGAGCGCCGGCTCTGCTAGAGCGTTTCAAGCAGCGGGTCCGGGAACTGACGGCCCAACACCTCAGCCTGAAGCAACTGGTGGCGGTATTGGGCACATCCCTGCGGGGCTGGCGGGGCTACTTCGGCTTGGGCCAGACACCCTCGGTGATGCGGGACCTGGATCCCGATTGGGGGCTGGGTGGATGCCCTTTCGAAATCTTGGCAATGGGCGTCCGTCCGCATCACCCTGCTAGTGGACCCCTTGACCGGCATGTAGCGCCACGGGCATGATGTGCTGCTCGCCGGCGTGTTCGACCATCAGCAGGCAGCCGCAATGGGGGGCCGTGCGCAGGGTCAGGGCTTCACCTTCGGTCAGGCGCTGCATGAGCGAGACGGGGAGTGCCGCGTCGGCACCGGTATCGAGGGTGACGTGGGCCTGGCCGTGCCGGCCGCGGGTGTAGTACCGGCGGACGATCCGGCCATGATCGACCCGGACCGCATCTGCGGCCAGATCTTTGGCCACCGTCCGGGCAAAGCGGGGGCCGGCGGCGAGCAGGGCCGGGATCGGCCAGAGAAAAAAGAGACAGCCGGCCCCGAAAAGGACGTGTCCGACCCAACCGGCCTGCCAGGCGGCCAGGCCGCAGACGGTGCCGATCCCGCCCAAGCCCAACGTCCAGGGCATCTGACGCACCAGATTGCGCGGGTTCAGCCGGTGGCGGGCATAAAGAGTCGCCAACGTTTCCCGTTCCGCGGGCGTCAGCGGCGCCTGGGTGGGGGGTGGGGCGATGGGTGCCTGGATCGTCACAGTCAGCTGACCAGCTGAGGTCCGTACTGGGCCTGCAACTCGGCCACGACGGCGTCGAGGACGACGTCCGAGTGGCCGTCATGCTCGACGATGGCCGTGTAATAGTAGTTTTCGTCCAGCGTGGGCTGGCAGGCGGCGGTCAGCCACTGGGGATCCGAGGGGACCACCGACATGTAGCGCTCGCTCTTGCGGTCGTAGATGTGCAGCGGCTTGGTGATCTTGTCCTGCCAATCGGTCAGGTGATCACGCAGGGAGTCCGGATGGACCTTGACCTGACGGCCGACGACGTCGAGCGGCAGGTCAATCGGTGCGAGGCGGGCGCCCCGCTCGTCATGCGCAATGACGGCGAAGGGCAGGGCACGATCCCGCTCATCTCGGGAACGGCAGACCCACTCGACGACGTAACGAGCCATGCGGGATGATCCTCCTGTGCGAATCGCAGAAACCGGGCCCGACTGCGGACTGAGATTACCCTAAACCGGTTTTCGGCCTTAGTCTAGGGGGCCCGGCTGTCCGGCAGCCCGTCTCATCACCCATTCGGCCACCTCGCCCATGACCCCGTTGGGGGAATTGTCGCCGCTGGGGATGACCGTCAGGCCCAGGACGCCCAGTCCGGCCGCCACGGCCAGGCCGGGATCATTGGTGTCCATCACCGCCACGCAGGGCAGCCCCGCATTGATCGCCGCCCCGGCCCAGCCATGGTCCCCACAGACCAGGTCGACGCGCTGACCCGCCAAGGTCGCCTCGCCCGCCCGATGACTGTGGTGATGCAACAGGCTGCACCCGTCGCTGACCGTGCCCACGTGGCCGATCACATCGAGGCATTGCCCGGGCCCGACCGGGTGACCCACCGGACCGGTGACCAGTTGCGCCCCGTGGGCCGCCGCCCAATGGGCGAGGGGGGTCCAGAACCCCAGCAGGCTGCCCGGATGCCCAGTGCCGAAGGCCACCCGCTGCCCATCGGCGCAGGCTGCTGCCAGGCGATCCGCCAACAGCCGCAGTCCGGCCGTCGTGCGGCCCGGATCGATATAGCCCGGACCGGACTGCAGCCGCGGGTCCGGGGAACAACCCGTCAGACGGGCGACATCGGCAAGGACCGTGCCGACCGTCAGGCGACCGGAACGGACGGCCGCTTCGACGGCCTTGATGCCAAAGGTGTAAAAGGGCTCGCCCTTGAGCAGTTTGCCGATCGCCCCCAGGTTTTGGGCCCGCTCGTGGGGGACACAGGCTCCGGCCATGTCCAGGGCTGCGAGTCGGGAGACGGTGACGGGATCGGCCATGCGTGGCACTCCTCTGGGGGATGGGGGCGATCAGACGGCCAGGATCGACTGCGCTTCATGGTCCAGGATGTCCATCAGCTGCTCGTGGGCCCAGCGGAAGACGTCGTGGTCGGTGAGATAGGCCCGCTGGCTGTCCTGCAGGGCCTGCCGTCGGGCCAACGGCAGACAGAGCGCCCGCCACAAGGCTTGGGCCGTGGCATCCACGTCGTACGGATTGATCACGAGGCTGTACGGGCCCAACTCTTCGGTGACGCCGGCCGTCTCGGAGAGGACCAGCACGCCTGCCCGCTGGTTGACGATGGGGCCTTCTTTGGCCACCAGGTTCATGCCGTCGGCCAGGCTGTTCACCAGCAGCACGTCGTAGTGCTTCATGGCTGCGATCCCCCGGCCGTAGTCGTTTTCGAGATACAGCCGGATCGGTCGCCAGCTGCCCTGGCGATAGCGGTGATTGATGCTGGCGGCCAGCCGTTTCAGGCGGTGCAGATATTCCTGGTACTTTTCGCAGGTCTGCCGGCTTGTGGGGAGTAGCCCCCAGAAGACCAGCTGACCGCGCAACTCGGGCCGTTCGGCCAACAGGGCGTCGATGGCCTTGAAGCTGCGCAGGACGTTTTTGCTGGGATCGGTGCGGGCCACCTGGACGATCCGCCACCGGCTGTCCGCATCGCCCAGCAGCCGCTGCTCGGCCAGCCGGACGGGCTCGGACCGCGCAAACCGCTCCAGGTTGCCGACATCGATCGAGACGGGATACCCCCGGACCCGGGTCCGGTGGCCTGCGTAGCGCACCCAGCCGTCAGGCCCCGCCTCAGCATCGAGAAAGGTCGTGCAGGCCGCCGTGAACGCCTCGGCGTACCGCCGGGTGTTGAAGCCCAAATGGTCACAACAAAGCAGGCTGCGGATCAGGTTGTGGCGCATCTCGGCGGGGAGCTGGCGCCATTGGTCGGGATGGGGCCAGGCGATATGCGTGAAATGCTGGATCGTCGCTGCGGGCAGCGCCGCCCGCAGCATCCCCGGGACCAGATACAGGTGATAGTCGTGGAGCAGGATCAACGGCCGGCCGGCCTTTCCCTGACAGGCGGCGATGATGGCGTCGGCAAACCGTTGATTGACTTGGCGATAGGCGTGCCAGGACCCCCAGGTCGACAGGTCGATGTCCGGCGACTCCGGGGCATGGTGGACCCCGTGCTGGAGAAACCAGAGCAGGGCATTGGCGATATGGTCGTAGTAGCCGCGGAACTCGGCCGCCTCCGGGGCGACAAAACGCACTTGCAGAGGCGCATGGCCCGACCCGCTGGGCACCGTCATCGGCGTGCCGGCCAAGGCCAGCCGCTGATCGACGGCGGACAACGGCGCCGAGACCCAGGTCGCCGGCAACCGGGCCGCCACGGCACTGACCGCCGTAACCAGGCCACCTTGACCCCGGTGGGGGACGATGAGTCCCTCTCGTTCATGGAACTCAACGGGGCCGCGATTTGAAGCGACGATCACCGGCCGCCCACTCAGCCGGGTCCGCCCCAACTCCTGCAAGGCCCGCTCATAATCCATTGCGCAACCGGACTGCGCAGGGGGCTCCGGCATGCCTGCCTCCTCATCGAGACTGCCTGTCGACTGAAAGCGCCTGTCCCCATGCCGCCACCTCGGCCGGCTCCCTTTTGTAACGAAATGTATCAATCACTCTAGCACACCAATTGGCGAGTGCATCCCCTCTCCGGTTCGGCCAATCCGACCAATGCCCGGGAACGGGCCGGCCCCTAAAGTGGCACTTTGAACACACACGTCGATTGATCGCTAGTGCGGGATGATGCCGTCTCAACGCATCCGCGCAGTGACGGATCTCCGGGGAGACTGCGATGCGCATTGCCCTGATTGCCCCGATCGCCTTGCCCGTCCCCCCGCCCGAGTATGGTGGGACCGAGCGGGTCGTCGCATTGCTGGCCCGGGGGTTGCAGCGTTTGGGGCACGACGTGGTCCTTTTCGCTGCGGCCGGCTCGGATCCCCAGCTGCCCCTGGCCCAGCTGTCAGACGCGGTGGCGGAGCAACCCGCTCTCCCCTATGCCAGGGCCGAAGCCGCCCACGTCCGTCAGGCCTACCGGATGGCGGCGGATTGCGACATCGTGCACGACCACACGAAACAACGTGGCCTGCAGCTCGCCCGCTTTTGCCCCGTCCCCGTCGTCTCCACCCTGCACAACCCCGTGACGCCGGCCCGGCACAGCGCGTATCAGGCGGTCCCGGACCATCCCTGGGTGGCGATCAGTCATGCCCAGGCCCGCCAGGTCCCCGGCCTGCGGCTCGCCGGTGTCGTCCACCACGGCATCGACGTCGATTCGGCCGACGGATCCGACACCAAGGACGATTACCTGCTGTTTTTGGGACGGATCAGCCCGGACAAGGGCGTCCACCACGCGATCGCTGTTGCCCGTGCCTCCGGCCGGCCCCTGATCATCGCCGGGCCCGTGGCCGCCGGCAGCGAGGGCTATTTTCAGCAGGCGGTGGCGCCGGCGATCGACGGGCGCCGGATCCGCCACGTGGGCAGTGTCGGCGGGACGCTGAAGCGGGACCTGCTGCGGCGGGCGGCGGCGTTGCTCTTTCCGATCGTCTGGGATGAGCCCTTCGGGTTGGTGGTGTTGGAGGCCCTGGCCTGCGGCACCCCGGTCCTGGCCCTGCGGCGCGGGGCGGTCCCGGAAATCCTCACCGATCACCGGGTCGGTCGAGCCGTGCCGACCCCGGCCGACATGATCGCCGCACTGCCCGACGTGCTGCGCTGCCGGCCCGAGGCCTGCCGCGAGCATGTGCGGCGCCATTTCGGCGTCGAGCAGATGGCCCGGGGCTATGAGGCGATTTATCGGGGCCTGCTGGTCGCGGCGGGGCGGGATGTGCCCGGCCTGTGACGCTGCCAATTGCCCTGGGCGGTGGCGTCTGCGACAATAGCCAACGTTTCGGGCGCTTAGTTCAGCGGTAGAGCACCTCGCTTACACCGAGGGGGTCACAGGTTCGAATCCTGTAGCGCCCATTCCCCTTTTTCAGAGCCGTTCGCTCAACCAGGCATCCAGTGCCGTTTTTGGCATGGCCCCCTGCACGGTGTCGACCGGCCGCCCCTGGCGCATCAGCGTCAGCGTCGGGATCGAGCGGATGTTGAATTGTCCCGCCGTGCGCGGGTTTTCTTCCGTGTTCAGTTTGGCGATTTTCAACTTGCCGGCCCGTGTCGCAGCGATCTGTTCGAGAGTCGGGGCCAAGGCCTTGCAGGGTCCGCACCAGGGCGCCCAAAAATCCACGAGGACAGGGATCGGCGAGTCGATGACCTCGGTCTGCCAGGTCGCATCCGTGACGGTGACGGGCTGTCGGGGGAAAATCTTTTCCCCGCATTTGCCGCATTTGGGGTCTTCCGCCAGCCGGGCGGTCTGCAGCCTGTTCTGCGTGCCGCAGGCGACGCAGTGGTACGTCACAGTTTGCACGTCGGTCGTCATCGGTCCAGTCCTCCTGCATGCCGGGGGGGCGTCTGTGTCACGACCGGATCGTCACCGGTCCCATCCGGATACTAGCGTCTTGCGCGGGTGCCGGCACCCGCGCTTGCGACACATGTCGCCCTCCGGCTTGGCGGCGAGCGGCGTCTCAATGCGGGTGTTGCCGCATGGAATCACGGGCCCCGCCCCACCCTCTGGCCGCATCTTGCGGCCGGGTCCACAATGCACGGGTGATTCAGGCGGCCCCCTTTGACCGCGCATAGCCGGAGATTTGCCGATGACCCTGACTCTCGCTTCCCGTCTGACCTTGCGGGACGGCCACACGATCCCGTTGTTGGGGCTCGGCGTCTACATGTCTCCGGTCGGCGAAGAAACCCAGGCCGCCGTCCGGGCGGGGCTCGCCAGCGGATACCGGCATATCGACACGGCGAGGGTCTACGGCAATGAGGCCGACGTCGGTGCCGCCGTGCGTGACAGCGGTGTCCCCCGTGGCGAAGTCTACGTGACCACCAAACTATGGAACGCCGACCAGGGCTATGTGGCCGCCCTGCGGGCCTGTGAAGCCAGCCTGCAACGCCTGGGCTTCGGCTACATCGATCTTTTTCTGATCCACTGGCCCGTCCCGCAATTGCGCCACGAAACGTGGCGGGCGTTTGTCGAACTGCAGCGGCAGGGCATCTGCCGGTCCATCGGGGTCAGCAACTACACGATCGCTCACTTGCAGGAGTTGATGGGTCGGTCGGACGTGGCGCCCGCCGTGAATCAGGTGGAGTTCCACCCTTTCCTGTACCAGCAAGCGCTCCAGCAGTTCTGCGGCGGGCACCGGATCGCCGTCGAGGCCTACAGCCCGCTCACCCGGGGAGAGCGCCTGGATGATCCCGTCGTCGTCGCTCTGGCCAAGCAATACGGCAAATCCGCCGCCCAGATCCTCATCCGTTGGGGGCTGCAGCACGGACTGATCGTGTTGCCGAAATCGACCCGGGCGGTGCGGATCCAGGAGAATGCAGCCGTCTTCGACTTTGCCCTGTCCGAGACCGACATGGCAACGCTCGACGGCCTGAACGAAAACCTGCGCACCTGTTGGGATCCCACTAGTGCACCTTGAGCCGTGGGCGGGCGGGGTCGTTTGGCGCGCCGGCTCGCAAACGGCAAGGTCGGGGGCTCGCGGTCGGGGATAATGCCAGCGTATGAATACGGTTCTACTGTCTTTTGCGCTGATCATCGCCCTTGGCGTCGGCTGGCGGCGGTTTGCGGCGGATGCCGCCGCCGTCGAGGCGCTCCGCAGCCGCATTAACGCCACCGTCTTCAATCTGTTCCTGCCGGCCCTGTGCATCAAGGTACTCAGCACCACAGGGCTCGATCGGGCTATGTTCGTCATTCCACTGGTGGCCTTGATCTCCCTGGCGATCACCCTGGCCTTTGCCGCCAGCGTGTACCGCTTGCTGCAGCGACCCTTGGGCCTGGCGCCGCGTGAGACGGGCGCCCTGATCATCGCTGCCACGTTCGGCAATGTCACTTATCTGGGCCTGCCGGTGTTGTCGGAACGGTTCGGCCCGGGTGCCGCCGGTTACGCTATTTTCTTCGATCTGTTTGCCAGCACGCCGATGCTGTGGCTGGCCGGTGTGGCCTTGGCGGCCCACTATGGCTCGGGTGCGCCGTTCCGTCTGGACGCTGCCCTACGCACGCTGCTGGGGTTGCCGCCGCTCTGGGGTTGTGCGGTTGGCGTCTTGCTGTCCGTCGGCCACGTCACCTTGCCGGCCTCCATCACCCATGCCCTGGGCCTGCTGGCCGGGCTCGTCGTGCCCCTGATGATCTTCAGCATCGGGCTGGCCCTGCAGATGCCGAAAATCGACCGGCTGAAGGCGATCTGGCCGGCATTGCTGATCAAGATGGCCTTGGTGCCGCTGTTAACCTATGCGGTGGCCCGCTTATGCGGGTTGTCCGGCCCGCCTCTGGCCGCCGTCGCCTTGGAAGGGGCCATGCCGACGATGGTCCTGGCCTTACTCATCGCCCGCCAATTCAAGCTCGATGAGGGCCTGACGGCCTTGTGTATCGCCGTGTCGACGGCGCTCAGCTTTGCCACCCTGCCTTTGGCCGATCGCCTCTTGAGCGTCGGCCTCGGCTAGCGATCCTTACTTCCGCAGCGTCTGGGAGGCAGGGGCATTCAGCCAGTAGCGGGGGCGGGGCAGGTTGGCAAAGTCGGGGATGGCGCTCTTCGTCGTGATGCTGCGGAAGGCGTAGCCCGCCGACGCCGGGAAGTAGGTCAACGCCTTCATGCCGGAGTAAGTGGCTGAGTCGATCGACGGAGCGGCGACGGCATCCAAGGCCGGGACGGCAGTGGCCGAGGGCGACGGTCCGGGCGCCGGACTCGGGACAGTCGGCACCAGGCTGGGCGCAGTCACATCGGCGATCGCATCGGTCAGGACCTTGCTTTCCGCCGTCTGATGGAAAAACGGGACAATCGTGGGCAGTTCCCGGGCCCGGTCATAGTTGGCCGGCCTCCCGACGAGACCGGGCTGCGGCGCCCACATGGGGTTCATGACGACGGTGCCATCGTTCCGGAGGGGTTGGGTGTCGAAGGTGTGGTAGTAGGCCCGCCGGCCATCGAACCAACCCAGGGTCGGTTTGGCCGTCTCATTGCCCTGCAGCATGGCGTTTTCGCCGACGATGACCGTGTTCACGGCCGTGGCGGGGACGACCTCGGTAAAGCCGGATCCCGGGGTGCTGATACCGCGCAGGATGGTGCGGTGGTCGCGGATCTGGTTCGGCTGGACGCTGTCGGGGACAGTCACCCGGTGGACCTGCACGTAGGGGAAATAGCCAGGCTCACCCGGTACGGCGCTCAAAATGAGCGGCTGACCCGACAGTTGGCTGCCGTCACGGCGATAAAGGGCCCAGGCGGCCGTCGCCCGGTTCAGGTTCGTGATCGGGGTCGCAGCCAGCGAACGGGTGGCATCGTCGGCCTGGAAAATGTAAAAGCTTAGCGGCTTGCTGTCCGTCCCGGAGGAGAGGAATCCCTCATACAGAGGGATGCTCCGGCCGTTGCCGCCGGGGACGATGGCCTCGTCGATCTTGGGGATCAGACGCATGTCGGCGGGCAGGGCGGGCTCCGTGATGAACGGATAGTCCCGCGGCACCGGGGTGGCCGTCGGCGTCGGCGCAAAGGCCTGCGAAACGGGCTGCGTGCAACCAGCCCAAACGGCCATGCCCACCATGCCACATCCCAGCCAGACAAACCGACGAACCATATTGCCTCCTACGTATCCGGTCATGGCCCCTGCCATGCCGTCAGGGGTAGTCTACGGCAAACTCGCCCAAGCGGCAGGCGCCTTGCCAGCCGGACGCAGGACACCGGACGGGCCAGGCGCGTGTTGGCGGGCAGTTTGCCCAGTGGTACGACCCGGGTTAAACCTTGTTATGGCAACGTTTAACGTTAGTCGGCGAGTTGCTCTGCCGGATCGGCCGCATCGTCAGTCTGGGTGTCGACGTCGTCCGTCGTTTCGGTCTCGTCAGCCTCGGCAACCTCGGTCTGCGACACTTCCGGCAGGTTGTCCAGGATGATCGGGCCGAAGCGCCCATCGCGCAGATCCATCAAGAAAGCCTTGGCGGTACGGTTGATGTCCGGCTCCCCACCCGGCCCGATAAAGCCGCGCTTGGCCGCGTACGCCTCGATCGTCGGGGGTGAGCCGATCTGGTCCAGGTAACCCGGACGGACCTCGTTCAGGTACTGCATGGTCACCCGACCGACGTCCGCCGTGTCGTAGGACTCGGTGCTGACGGCGCCGATCATCGCCAATTTCAGTGACAGCTCCGGCTCGTCGAGCCGCGGTGGGATCAGGCCCGGGGTGTCGAGCAGTTCCAGGCCTTCGGCGATGCGGACCCACTGGGTGCCGCGGGTGACGCCGGGTTTGTCGCCGACCTGGGCTTTGCGACGCTTGGCCAAACGGTTGATCAGCGATGATTTGCCGACATTGGGCAGGCCCACCACCATCGTCCGCAGCGACCGGGGCAGGATGCCCCGCTTGCCCAAGCGGGCATGCAGCACCTTGGCCTCGTCAGCAAGCACGGCTTTCAGCTTGGCCAGGCCTTTGTCCGTCTCTTTCGTCATCGTCACGATCGACATGCCTTTGGCCTGCCAATACCGGTTCCAGGCCGTCAGCTGGGCCCGGTCCACCAGATCGGTCTTGTTCAGGACGAGGATGCGGCCCTTGTTCGTGCTCAACTGCTCGGCGAGGGCAAAGTGGCTGCTGATCGGCAGGCGGGCGTCGAGGACTTCGACGACGATGTCGACCAGCTTGACCATCGCCTTCAGGCGGGGCTGCGCTTTGGCGATATGTCCCGGGTACCACTGGATCATCGGGATGTGGGCAGACGACATGAAAGACCCTTTCTGGCCGATCAGGTCGGCAATGGCGCAGTCCTCAGGAAACCACGGTGCCGGGCGATTGGCCAACAGTCTGGCAGGCGGGATCGCTCCCTTCAACTGGGCCGATGCTTCACATTGGTTTGTAAATATATTTGAACTTTCCAGGGATCGGGACTACAATCGCTTTTATCGAAGTTGGTTCGGGACGCCCTCCTGGCTCCCAATCGCAATTCTGAAAGGATCGCTCCCCATGCGCATGTCAAATCAGACCGGTATCATTGCGGCCGTCGGTATCATCCTGGGTGCCGCCGGCATCGGGTTCGGTGTCTACCGCTGGCGCCGGTCCATCGGGACGGTGTCTTTCGGCGAAGCCCGCTTCATGCGGTCCGCCATGCAGATGAACGCCGAACTACTGGCCCTGGGCCGCATCGCCGGCGTCCAGGCCGCCCATGACGAAGTTCGCGACTTTGCCCAGCTGTTGGTCGAGGACCACTCGCAGGAGCAGTCCGATCTGGCCGGTATCGCCGCCTACCTGGGCGTCCCCGTGGCCACCGTCATCTCGCGGCGGATCACCAAACTGGCCGAAAAGCTGAAGACCCTGGATGGCGACGCCATCGACCTGGCCTTCATGAAGACGATGGTTGCCACTCACGAGGTCAACGTCGACCTGTTCAAACGGATTGCCGAAAAGGGCAGGACGGCCGAGGTCAAGGCATACGCCCACCAGTTCCTCGCCCGGCTGGAGAAGCACCTGGCGGCCGCCAAGAGCGTCGCCGCCGGCCTGAGCCCGCAGGAGCAGAACCATCAGACACCGGCACTCGGGGCTTTGAACTAAGCGACCGTCCTGACGGCTGTAACACCGTCAAGCACAGGGACGCCCCAACCGTGACGGTCGGGGCGTCCCTGTTGCCAATGGGTATTTAACGTCCGGCTTCGAGCTTCTCCAGTTTGGCGAACTGGGTCTCGAGCATGTCTTGCAGTTCCTTGTGGCGCTGGCCCACAGCCCGGGCGTTGTCGGGATCCTTGTAAAGATCCCCGCTGGCCAGTTGTAAGCCCAAATCGTTGATTTCCGCCTCGTTTTTCGCGATGGCGGCCATCACCTTGTCGACCTCTTTTTTGCTGACGCCCTTTTTCGGGGCCGTCGACACGGGCGGGGCCTTCGGTTCGGCCGGCTTGGTCGCTGCTTCCACAGTGATCGAGGCCGGCGGCAGATCGCTGCTTGCCAGCCAGTCCTTGATCGTCTTTTGGCTCGTCGTCAGTTGACCGTCGCCGACGATCCACGTCTGCTGGCAGGTGGATTCGATGAAATGGCGATCATGCGAGACCATCACGATCGTACCTTCGAAGCTGTTGAGGGCTTCGGCGAGTACGTCTTTGCTGGCGATGTCCAGATGGTTCGTCGGCTCGTCCATCAGCAACAGGTTCACCGGGCTGAGCAGGAGCTTGCAGAGGGCCAGCCGGGCCCGTTCGCCGCCGCTGAGCACCGAAATCGGCTTTTGGATGGCATTGCCGCGGAACAGGAAGCGGGCCAGCAGGTCCCGCAGTTCCTGGTCCTTCATTTTGCGGGCGGCCAACTGGGCTTCCTGCCAGACCGTGTTGTTCACGTTCAGGGTGTCGGCCTGATCCTGGGCGTAGTAGCCAGGCAGGACGTTGTAGCCGAACTCGATCTTGCCGCCGGAAACGGCTTCCGTGCCGGCGATGAGCCGCAGCAGGGTCGTCTTGCCGGCGCCGTTACGGCCCAGGATGCCGATGCGGGCACCGTTCGGCACCTCGATCGGGTCGTTGTTGCTGACGATCATCCGCTCGCCGTACTTCTTTTGCAGCTTGACCAGGCGCATCACCGTCGCGCCGGACACCGGCGGCGGCGGGAAGCGGAAGCCGATGGTCGATTCATCAGGCGGGATCTTGATGCGGTCGACCTTGGCGACCATTTTTTCCCGGCTCTTGGCCTGGGTGGACTTGGTGGCCGAGGCCCGGAAACGCTCGATGAAGGCCTGCTGGCGGGACATCTCCTTGTCCTGGCGCTCTTTGGCCGAAATCAGGTTGGTCCGTTCGAAAATCTGGTGTTCCTTGAAGTGGGTGTAGTTGCCGGCCACTTCGATGGCCTTGTCCACCGTGAAGGTGACGACGCGGGTGACGACGGCATCAAGGAAATGCTGATCGTGCGAGACGAGGATGATCGTGCCGGGATAGGACTGCAGATAGCCTTCCAGCCAGTTGATCGCCTCAAGGTCCAGATGGTTTGTCGGCTCGTCCAGGAGGAGGACGTTCGGCGCTTCGAGCAGCAGTTTGCCCAGGGCCACCCGCACCCGCCAGCCACCCGAAAAGGACGACACGGGCCGGTCCAGGTCACTCTCGCTGAAGCCCAGGCCCGCGGCGACCTTGCCGATGCGGGAGGTCACCGTATACGGGTCGAGCCAGTCCAGGCGGACGAGCAACTCGTTGTACAGGGGAAACAGGTCGTCAAAGGCCGGACCGACGCCCAGCCGCTCCAGGTCGGCCTCGACTTCGGCGATCTCGACTTCCAGGGCCTGCAATGACGAAAAGGCATCCTGCATTTCTTCGCGCACGGTCCGTGGCGTGTCGATGGCGTGCGACTGGGCGAGGTAGCCCGTATGCACGTAAGGGGCGGACACGATAGCGCCCTTGTCAGGCAGTTCGGTGCCGGCAATGATCCGCAGCATGGTCGTCTTGCCGATGCCGTTGGCCCCGATCAGGCCATAGCGTTCACCGGCGTGGATGTTCCAGTTGAAGTCATTGAAGAGGATCTTGTCGGGGTAACTTTTGTGCAGATCTACAAGGCGAAGCATGGTGGATTCCCTGGTTAAATGGGGTGAGATGACAGTATAGCCCGCTTCGGACGGTTTTTGAAACGCCAAGCCCCCCGTCAGAACCGTTGTCTGACAGGGGGCTTGGCTGATGAGCGCTTACTTACCGGGCTTGAAGCGGATGACCTTTTTCCCGCCGTACTGGCCGTCAGTGACCATCACGGTGCCCAGATCATCGATGGCGATGCCCCGGGGATCAGCAACCACAGAAGCGCCGATCGTCTGGATCACCGAGCCGGCGGACGTGAACCGCTTGATCTCGTGACGGCCCCGGTCGATGACGTAGACGTCGCCGTTCCGCTTGTCGACCGCCAGGCTGCCGATCGTGGCGATGCCCGTGTCGATCGTCACCTTGGCGGTACCCGCCGGGGTGACGACCTTGATCTTGTTGGTGGTCGCATCAGCGACGTGGAGGTTGTTCTCACCGTCGAACGACAAGCCGACGGCGTTCACCCCGTTGACGAAATAGTAGGCCTGGGTGGCGCCGGCACCCGTGAACTTGCTGACGCAGCCGTCAGAGGTGTTGGCGACGTAGAGCGAGCCCGAGCTGTCGGTAGCGAGGGCCGCGACTTTGTCCTTGGTACCGATGCCGAACTGGCTGAAGAGGTTGTTGGAGAACGTCTCTACGCCACCCCAGGCGTTGCTGTTGGAGATGTACAGCTTGAAGTTGGCGAAGGCGACGCCGGTTAGGTTGGTCTGCAGCGCAGCACCCAGGGGCTTGACGATGGTCCGCCGGAAGGTGCCGTCCGTGCCAAACACCTGGACCCGGCTCTCGTCGCCGTTCCACGCCGTGACCCAGTCGGTGATGTACACCTCGCCGCCGGCAATCGTCATCGCATTGGGCCGGTTCAGCTTGCCGTCGCCGAACCCGTCAATGGTCTCGTTGCCGAGCGGGTTGGGCGCCGAGGTCGGCACCGGGGTGGCCGTTGCGCTCGGGTTGGGGCTGGGGCTCGGCGAGGCCTTCGTGTCGCTGGGCGACGGGGAGACGGTGGGATTGGCCGTAGCCGAAGGATCCGGGCTCGGCGAGGCCGTCGTGTCGCTGGGCGACGCTGTGGCGGAAGGATCCGGGGTGGGCTCCTTGGTGGCGGGCTCTTCGGCCGACGGCTCCTCGATGGAGGGCGTGTCCTTGACCAGCGGGGCGATCGGCGTGATCGCCGGGGTGTCGGTGGTGTTCAGGCCAGGGGTCGTGGGGGCCTTGCCGGAGCAGGCGATCACCATCAACGACATCGAGCCAGCCAGACCCGTCATGAGCCACTTACGGTAGTTAGCCATGATCAACACTCCCCACTCCACGCCACGACGGCATTCTCTTAATCTGTTAAGTAGGCGACAACAGTTGGGATCTTGCCTGTTTCCGGTAATGCGGAGGTTAAATTTTGCCGGATTCTGGGTTAGTGGCTACGGGCTGGCCGCCGGGGCGCAGCGGCGTTCCCCGAAGGCTTCGACCTCGGCCCGGCTGACCATGTAGGCATCGGTGAAGACGAGGGTCAACTCGTTGTGCGTCAGGCGATCGGCCATTTCGGTGTAGTCGATACGCAGTTGTTCGACCGCTTCGGCCACGGACATTAGGCCTTTGTCACCATAAAGGTGGCGGCCGGCTTTGGCGATCAGCCCGCCCAGGGGGTCCTCTCGCCAGAACATCGGTAAGACGGTCAGCTGATTTTGGGCCGCTTCGGGATACAGCAGACAGAGCAGGGTGCGGATCAGGTTGCGGCCGTCCTCGAAGCCGATCGTTTGGCCGGAGAGCATCCCGATCAGGGCCAAGACGAGTTTGTGGCCGACCATCTGCTGGGCGTGGGCCGACGTCGGCGGAAAGCGACGGTCGATCGAGCGGCCGCACTCGGTGGCCAACGCCTCGGGTGCCAGTTTGCTCCAGTCATGCTCGACGAGTTCGCCGGCATGGAGCAGGGTGCGGCGGCGCAGTGGCGGGGATTTCTTCTTCAGGAGGGGCGATGTTGACTTGGCAATTTCCTTGGCGGTATTGGCCGAGAGCGGCGTGACGGACTTGTTCGGAGGGGGCAGGCGGGCGACGAGGTTGAATTCACGGTCGACCGCATAGCCCTTGGCCCCGAGCCAGGCACTGACGCCGGACTGGAGTGCCGCCCAGTCGCCATCGCCGAGCAAATCGAGAAAGGAGTCGATCGGCGGCCAGCCGTTGCGATACGCCAGCTCGCTGAAAAGCGGCAGCCGGCCACGCAGAATCACTTCCCGTTCCAGAAAACCCAGTAATTGCCGTGCCGTGAAGTGTTTCGGGACTTGAACCATCGTGTTACTCCTCGGCTTCATTTTGGCATATGAGGCCATGGCTGCCTGTGCCATTCGCCACGAACTGTTGCTCGGGGGTGGCGCACTTAGCCGGTTTGCGATCGAACCGGCCGGCAGACAGGGGATCAACCGGGGGCAGGCCAGCCACGCCTGTGGCGATGCGCCGCCCGGCCAAGTCAACGACGGCTGGCGCCGAATGCCTTGTAGTCGTTCAGGCTTTGGTTCCCCTGGCGTTGGGCCGTCCGGATCAGCAGCGCCCGCTGAGCATCGACAAAGGTCGCCAGGGCGCCGCCGCGACCGCTGCGGGTGTGTGCCGCCCCGGTGATTTTGCCCAGGTCCGTGAGAAAGGCCTGGCGATCGCCGGGGCCGACGTCCTCGGGGCTGACCGTGTCCTTGCAGGCGGCCCGATAGCGGATCAGCATCCGGTAATTGCCGAAAGTCGTGTCCGACACGGGCGATGCCGCTGCCCCCTGGAACTGGCGCACGGCCTGGCGGTAGCGGGCCCCGTCGTCGCTGGGGGTGCCCAGGTGGCCGGCCAGGACACTCGGCAGGAGTTCCTTGATTTCGACGATCCGGTCGCGGTCGCCCCCGTTGCCGAAGACGCCCTCGAAGCGGAACAGGTCGAGCGATGCCGTGCCGGCGAACCGCTGCACGGCGTCTTCACAGGGCAAGCCGTCCAGGCCCCCGAGCTTGCCTGCTGCCACGGCGGCCTGCAGGGTGGCCTGTTGGGCCGGGGTCAGGGCTTTGGTCGCGTCTCCCGGTTTCATCTGGCGCGGACGGGTGGCCGTGGTCCGTTTGGCCAGCATCTCGGCCTGGGTGGCGTTGCTCTGTTTGCGAATCAGTTTGGTGATCGCCACCGAGGCTGTGGCCATCCGCCCATCGGTGCCCTGGCGGTAACCGTCGAGGAAGGCACCGAGCAGGCTCTCATCGTCCCCGTAGGCGACGACGATGCTGCTCAGGCAGCGGATCAGGTCGATGCTGGCCGGGCCCGGCAGTGATTCGTCGAAATCATCGATCCCGTAATAGACGCCGTCGGCACCCGGCAGCGCTGTGAAGTTCTCGAGGTGCAGGTCGCCGTGCACGATGACGGCTGGCGCCGCCCGCAGGCTGGCCGGCAGGGCGGCGAACAGCCGTCGGTAGAACAAGGGGGACGTCCCCCGGAAAAAGGAATACGGCGCTTCGGAGAGCTTGGCCAGCTTGCGGGCGTACCCGTCCGGATTGACGGTGCGCCGCCGCTCGTTGTCCGTCAGCACCTGATCGCGCACCGAGACCGTCCCTTGGGCCAGGACGGGCACAGGTCCGGCCGAGGGCCGGGCAATGGCGGTGCCACAGCCGCTCAGGCCAGCCAGCATGGCGATCAGCCAGGCGGTTTGGCGCAGACGGTGACGGTATCGGTGCATGGTGCCCCCCTGGTCTTTGACAGTCTGTCGCCAGGCATGGGGTGGAACGTGCCTCATGAAGAACAAGGTTTGCCGAAGTTTAGTGCGGCGTTAAAGGGAACCGGCTCAAGCCCACCGGACACAAAAAGAAGCCGCCAATCTGGCGGCTTCACGCTAAATAAGGAAGGGCAGTAGGGGTCAGCCGCCGGTGCGCATCGTCTCGCCGGTCTCATCCGAGACGAGTTCCTGGAAACTCCAGAGCCAGGGATGGACCAGTTCCAGCGCCGTCTGGACATTTGTCGCCTGGGTATCGTAGACCCGGCCTTTGTCAACGACGTTCCAGCGCTGGCTTTCCGGTGAGCGGTACACCACGGCGTAGGAAGGACCACGGATCGAGGTCAGCCGGACGGGGATGGCGGCGATCTGTTCCGAGCGCAGTTCGCCGGCCACGTACTCGGCGATGGCCATCTCGGGTCCCGCGGAAAGGCTGGCAGCGGCGATCTTTTGGATGATGTCTTGTCTATTGATGCCCCCATAGGGCGCACGATCGCCAAGATCGGTGGTCTGGGCGATCCGCCTGCGGGCGGGGGTCTGCGCAGGCGCAGCCGCTACATCACCGAGAACCTTACGGTTTTCCATCGCGCTTTCCTCCCACAATCGACTCGCTTAGGGCGATCGGCTTGCCGTCGGTCACAGGGTTACCTGTGATGCCCGCCACACACGTCCGTCTCTCCCATACCCGATCCGCTGCCGCTCTAACCGACTTGTTACACCGATTTGCCGGACTAAAGGCAAGTTTAAAACGTGGCTAACTATAAGTGAATTGGAGCGATTGAGTCGGATGGATTGGATGATGTGCTGTCTGCGACGGTGCGTCGGACTTGGGAGGCGATGGATGCGGCGGTTTCTTCTGTTGTTGGCAGGTTCGGTAGCTTTGTTGGGTTGCCAGGGGACGCCCGGCGCCCTGGCGCAGAGCGGTGCCACCGGCGTCGATGCCCAAGGCCGTAGTGCTACCCGTTCGGTGACCGTGCCTGACTGGGCCAAGGACGCCGTCTTCTATCAGATTTTTCCCGAGCGTTTCGCCAATGGCGACAAGCGCAACGATCCCCCCAAGGTCCAGGCCTGGGGCGGCAAGCCCGAAAATGACAACTATTTCGGCGGCGACCTGCAGGGCATCCTGGACAAGATGCCGTACCTGAAGGATCTGGGCGTCAACACGCTCTACTTCAACCCGATCTTTGCCGCCACCAGCAACCACAAGTACAACACCCGCGATTACAGCATCATCGACCCCCAGTTCGGCGACAAAGCCCTCTTCAAGAAGGTCGTCGCCGCCGCCCATGCGAACGGCATGCGGGTGATCCTCGACGGCGTGTTCAACCACACGGGTGACGACAACGTCGCCTTCAAGGATGCCGAGGCCAACGGACCCAAGTCCAAATTCTGGAACTGGTACAACAT
>JACMPN010000192.1 GCA_014377495.1 Candidatus Sericytochromatia bacterium | reverse complement strand
GAGCTTGCGCATGATGCATTCCTTGTTCGTTGCGGCGACTGCGAGAAACCAATCGGTGAACGGTTTCATGCTTGCATCCCCATTGTAACGAATGACGGGGCGCCTTCGGCAGGCAGGAAACGTTTTGCCAACCAGCTCGCCGCCAGCTCAGAACGTGGCGACGATGGTGACGACTGCCCGGATCTCCAGTTCGCCCGGTTGTACCGGCGTCTGGACGACCGTCGCCCGTTCCATCATGGCCCCGCCCATCAAGGGTATGGGTGGCGTGCTGCCGCCGCCGATCTCGATGCGTTGGACTTCTTTCACCTTCAGGTCCATGGGACCCAGGGCCGCGTGCGCCTCTTTCAGCGCTTTGTTGATGGCCTTGGCGATCGCTTGCTGACGGGCTTTGACGTTGTCTTCCACACTGAATGCGACGCCTTCCAGTCGGTTGGCACCGGCATTCAGGGCGGCATCCACCCGGTCGCCGGCCTTGGCGGGCGTGGTGCGCACCTGCAGGCGCATGACGGCCTTGTAGCCGGTCATCGTCTCGATACCCGTCGCCTCGGGTCGGGCATATTCAGGGAACAGGTCCATGCCGACTGTCTGGATCGAGCTATCGCTGGCACCCTGCGCTTTCCAGGCCTCGATGACGCGTTGGGCCGCGACATTGGCCTTGGACTGGGCCGTGTTGGCATCGATGCCCTTCTGCTCCAGGCCGATATTGACCGTGGCCGTGTCGGGCGGCACCCGGACCGTGCCTTCCCCGCTGACAGTAACCGTACGCCTGTTGATCAGGGCCTGGACGGCCTCATCGATGATCCCTGTGCCGTTCGATAGGGCCTGGGTCTGTGCAGGCGCCACTGGTAGTGCCGGCGCCGCTACCTGCGAGCCACAGCCGGAAACCAGAAGCACCAGGATCACGCTCAATGAGCCCCTCAGCATGTTGCTTCTCCCTGCCCCGGTATCCTGTGTACGCCTCTGTGTTGTCCGGCGAACGACCTCCGGCCCACCATGGCCGCAGCCGCCATAAACGGTGCGGATCAGAGTTACGAGAGCGACCGCCGAATAGTTACGTTACGCATACAGAGCCACATAATCCTTCGCATTACTTCATGAAACGGCCTTATACTAATTTGGCTGGCAGGAGGCGCCGCCTTCTACGCTAAACGCTTTACGACGTGACAAAGAAAGGACTCGTGACGATCATGAATTCCGAGCAGCCCACCCCGACAATCGCCCATGTTCATACCAGACCCACTTCTCCGGCGCTGCTCCAGGTAGCCTCGGCCTCCAACCCAGCCAGTGTCGCCGGAGCCATCGCCGGAACGATTCGGGATCGGGGTTTCTGTGAGCTGCAGGCTATCGGCGCCGGTGCGATCAATCAGACCGTCAAGGCGATCGCCATCGCCCGGGGTTACATGGCACCAGCGGGTATCGACCTGGTGTGTGTCCCCGCCTTTATCGACATCAAGATCAACAGCGAAGAGCGGACGGCGATCAAGTTTCTCGTCGAACCCCGCCGCTAGATTTGAGGAAAGCGTGTCGGCCAACGCCGTCCGCTCGCTGACCTCGGACGCGAATGAGCCGTCACCCCACTGGGGGTGACGGCTCATTCGCTTTTGCACGCGTATGTCGGCCAGAAACCATGCCGTAGGCATGGTTTTGCGATCCGTCGGCAGACGCCTGCAGGAGTCCCGGACCTCTCGTCATGTCGGGGGCCGTCGATTCACCGCCGCAGCCTGATCAGGCGCATGACGGCGGGCCGATCGCGGTCGGCTAAAACCGGCCGAGCACTTCCCCGCCGCCCGTCCCGTTGCGCAACGACCAACGCGCAGCGCCCAGAGCCTGTAACAGGGCTGTGGCCACGGACTCAGCAGCAGACCCCCCGGAGACGTCCCGACTGACGTCGTCATATCCCAGCACATCGACCAATGCCTGCTCCAGGACGGCCTTTGCCATCCCTCGGCGGGCCGTCGTCGTATCGCGCTGCGGCCAGGCAGGGACGCCAGGCACCATCTGATGTCGGGTCAAACGCACGAGAGCGGGGGCCGTCACTGTCTGCAACATCGTGGGTCTCTCCTGTGGTTCCGCCCGGCTGGCCTTGGTATGCCGAAACGGACTGGTTGTTACTCTGTCACAGGAATTATACGACTGCATTGGTTAAAATACCATTCCATTCCGGAATACCGATTGCAGAAACACAGCGATGCCCATCACCGAAGGATTGCCTTACCTACCTGCGTTCGTGGCGGCTGTTGAAGCCGGTACGTTCAGTGAGGCTGCCAAGCGGCTGGCGATCACCCAAAGCGCCGTCAGCAAACAGATTCAGGCCCGGGAGCGGAGCGTCGGCGCGACGTTGTTCGACCGCCTGCCCCGGCAGTTGGTCCTGACCGAGGCTGGTGAGTCGTTGGCGACAGTGGCGCGGGTCTTGTTGGGGGAGTTGGCGGCGTTCAGTGAAACGCTGGCAGCCCAACAGGATGGTGAGCCGCGTGGGGAGTTGCGCATCGGCACGACCGAAACCCTGGGATCCTATCGATTGCCATCCTGGCTCCGACAGCTGGCAGATCGATTTCCCGGCATCCGGCCGGCACTCCAAGTGGGTTCGGCGGCACGGGTCCTGCAGGAACTCCAGACAGGTCGCCTGGATCTGGCCATCGTCATTGGCGGGGACTATCCGGACGTGCTCGAAGCGCAGGTGCTGCGGGGCGATCCCTTATATGTGGTGGGGACACCCGCATTGGCAGCACAGGTACCGGCTAGGACGCCGTTGACCGACCTTTTGCTCCCGTTCGTCCTGCCGGACCGAGAAGACCCGTGGCGTCAGCACCTGGAGTCGCAGATCTTTGCGCCTTTGGCGTGGCGCCCGCTCGTCAGTTGGGTCCTCAACCCGATCGAGGCGATCAAGGGCTTTGTACGGGAGGGGCTGGGGCTGACAATTCTGCCGGCACATGCGATTCACGAAGACTTGCATGCCGGTCTTTTGACGATGGTCCCGGTCTCGACCGTTTTGGTCGGTCAGACGATCGATCTGGTCCGCCACCGACACCGGCGGGCCAGTCGGGTGGTCGATGCCGCATGGCTGGCATTGGCGAACGTCGCCCGGAATGAACGCGGTTAGAGGCCCGACCGGCACTTGGGCGGTGCCTGCCGGGCCTCTAACCGCGTTAGCGGGATTCGGCCGGCGTGATGTTCCCTTGTTCCCGCCATTGCAGGTCCAGAGCGACGCGGGCGATCTCCACGGCTTGCGCTTGGGTATCCAGGTTTTCGAGGGCACGGATGACGGTCCGCAGGCGGCGTGCGACGATTTCCAATTCGGTTGAAAGCGTGAGGGCCATATCCGCCATCAGGACACCGATAACCGGCAGGCGGACATACAGCGCCTCCAGACCGGGCTTGGACATCTGGGCCCGACCGGCTTCGATGGCTTCGTAACAGTGCGGACACATACCGGCGATGCGGGCAGTCTGCTGCCGGGTCAGCTGCTGGTCATAACGAAAGAGTTGCAGGACGTGTGGCAAGGCCAGGTACGACGGTGCGGGCATCTATCCCTCCTAAAGACGATCACACATAAACATACATACGCACAAACATATAAGCAAGTGTTCATATGTTATCCGCAGGCGGAACTTTGCGGCCGGTGGCAGCCAAGGGAAACTGCTGGCCTAGTAACCGCTAGTCGGATATTCTTTGCCTGGTCCGACCCATGCAGGGACGGGCGCCAGGGAGGAGACTCGATCATGGCGTGGGTACCCCGTAATCCCAGAGACAGAATCGCCCGTTTGGTCTGGTTGCCGCGATTGCTCGACAAGGCTCGCCGGGCCGCCGAAGGCCATAGTCGGGGGGTGGATCTGATGACTCCCTATATGTACGGGGACAACGATTACCTGGACGCCAAGCTGCTGGCCTTCCTAAAGATCCGGGATCGTCAGGTCCAGCAGATCGTCTCCGAAGAGCCCGACGATGCCCAGGCGGCGGCACTGCTCGTGGCCATCAGCGGGCGCACGCCGGACGAGTGCCGGCGGTGGAGCGAGCGCTTCCTGGAAGTGGAAACCTTCTGGCTCTGGCTGATCGACATCGACGAAGACCGCATTCATCCCCCCGGCGCCGAGGCCGGCCGCTGGTTTTACAACCGCATCCTCTTTCCGCCCGTGTTTTCCATCTACCGCCACATGCAAAAAAAGGTGCTTTGAGGGGGCGCTATGCCGGTCACCTTCCGGCCGGAACCCGCTCAGCGTCCCTGAGGACGCGATCGCAGAACCCGACCCGAATCCGACTCGTCCTTACGCCCCCTCAAAGCACCTTTCCTTCATTGGCATGTGCACAGCGGAACCAAAAAGGGTGGTTCTGAGTGGGCAGAGGGGGCCAGATGCACGAAGGCCCCGGCGACAGGTCCTCAGGGACCTAAGCCGGGCCCGACAAAGCATGTGGGCCTCTCTGCCCACCCAGAACCGCCCTTTTTATTGCATGACGGCTTTGAACGCGTCAACCCGGCCGAAACCGGCATGATCGTCGTAGCCGGGGCCTTCGATGTCGACGGCGGTCTTGGTCAGGATGGCCTTGATGGCGGCGGGATCCTTGGCGGCACCGTGGCCGAGCATCAGGGCGACGACACCGGCCGTCAACGGAGTCGAAAACGACGTGCCGCTCACAGCACCCCATTTGCCACCCATATTGGTGGTCATGATGTCCTTGCCGGGGGCTGAGACGGTGGTCCAGTTACCCCAGGTGGAGAAGCTCGTCACCTTGTCGGTCTTGTCGGTGGCGCCGATGGCGATCAGGCCGGGCACTTCGTTGCCGGCAAAGTAGGAAGGCACGTTCTTCGAGCTGCTGCTCGTGTTGCCCATCGAGCAGATCATCGGGATCTTCTTGCTCATCACATACTGGGCAGCCCGCTTCGTGGACTCGACGGCCACCGGGTACTCGCTCATGTTCGGCTTGAAGCTCAGGCTCATTGAGATCATGTCGGCATGATCGGCGGCCCAGACCATCGCTTCGCAGACGGACGAGGCGGAGTTGCCGACCTTGACAGGCATGATCTTGGCATTGGGGGCGACACCGACGACGCCGATCCCGTTATTGGAGACAGCGCCGATGCAGCCGGCAGTCATCGTGCCGTGGCCAGCTTCGTCCTGCGGCGGGGTGCCGGGGACATCAAAGTTGGCACCTTCGACCAGATTGGCCTTCAGGTCGGGGTGGTTCAGGTCGACACCGGTGTCCACGACGGCGACGGTGATCGGCTTCAGGGTGGCACCGGCAGCGGCCCAGACCTTGTCGACGCCCATGTTCTCGATCGCCCACTGCTGGTCACGGAGCGGGTCGCCGCCACGGGTCGTCCGGCTGGCGACCGGGCTGAACTTGACCGGCTCGAGCTCGGGGAGCAGTTCAGCTTCGACAAACTGGACGCCCTGCGTCTTCAGGAGCTTGGCCCGG
>JACMPN010000191.1 GCA_014377495.1 Candidatus Sericytochromatia bacterium | reverse complement strand
GGGCCCAGATGACGCAGGCCAGGACCACCTCGGCACCGCAGCCCCGGCACACACTGGCATACAGCCCCTGACAATCCTCGGCGATCCGCCCGGCGATGCGGGCCATTGCCGCATCCATGGCCGCCACTGCCGGTGCCGCCGCCGTCTGGGTGAGGATCCCGATCGCCGTGGGATTCAGATCGACAGCCAGGGCCTGGTGGCCGAGGATCAGGGCTTCGGTGGCGGCGACGCCCGAGCCGCAAAACAGGTCCAGCACCCTGCCCGGCTGGGGCAGATGGTGGTCGAACAGGCTGGCGACGACGTTGTGGGGCTTGCGGCCCCAGTACTTGTGCCAGCGGTAGCGGGGCGGGTGGGCCACCGCCGTCGGCCACGTCGGGGGGAAAGCGATCATGTCGGTCAGTCTGGCCCGCGACACTGAGTGGGTCAAGCGCCAGACGGCTGTCCACCGGCACATGTGGCGATCATGATGGGCGTCGGGCACCCTGAATCGACACAAAACCGCAATGCGGCGCACCCCGGCAATCGGTGGTGGCAAGGGCGTTGGGGGGCGGCTGGAGCGCGCCGGATTTGGCCTGGTTGCTGCGGTTGCGCCCCCCAGACGCTGCGCAGGTCCCCGCTGGGAGGCGGCTGTGACGCAACACTCAAAACGCTCTCACTGAGGTACGATGGGGGACATACGTATTTTCGCAAGAGCGAGGAACCGGCGGATGGTCCCCACCTCACAAGAAGCCCCCACCGCGGACGGCGTTCCTTGCCCCCCGGTCGTTTGGTCCCGGCCAGCCGCCACGGCGGACGAAAAGGCGGATGCCTGTCGTCGTGTCATCGAATTGGCGGGCGGCACCAGTCTCTTTGGCGAGCAACAGGCCGGGCAGCTGCCCTGGCGGGTTTCACCGGAGCCGTTCCCGCTGTCGCCAAACCTTTTGACCTTCGTCAACGATCTCGGTCATCACCTCGTCGCCTTCTACAAGGCCGCCAACCAGCTCTATTTCAAGAGCACCAAGGGCCTGGCCCCACGCTGGGTCCACGCCTACCTCGATCAGGGCAAGCCCGAGAGTGTGATCGATTTTTCCCGGCGCAACCGCTCCAAGCAGCAGCTGCCGCCCGTCATCCGGCCGGACCTGCTGCTCACTGAAAACGGGGTCATCGCCTCGGAGTTGGATTCCGTGCCCGGCGGCATGGGCTTTACGGACTTTTTGGCCCGGGCCTATGACGACCTCGGCTATCCCGTCATCGGCGGGGCAGACGGCATCGCCGCCGGTTTCACCCGCATGGTGAAGCACAACCTGAAAGACGCCGAGGGCATCCTCGCCATCGTGATCAGCGAGGAGTCGGCCTCCTACCGACCCGAAATGGCCTGGCTCAGCGAGCGCATGCGGGCCAGCGGCGTCGACGTTGTCGTCCTCACCCCGCAAGCGGTGCGTTTCTCGGAGGAGGGACTTTTTTTCCAGGATCCCGCAGGCAAAGAGCGGCGGATCGGCTTCCTGTATCGCTTTTTCGAGCTGTTCGACCTGAAGAACATCCCCAAGTGGGAGCTGATGGCTTATGCCGCCAAAAAGGAAAAGGTCGTCCTGCTCCCGCCGGCCAAGCCTTTCCTCGAAGAAAAGATGCTCTTCGCCCTCATCCATCACCCGGCGCTGGCCAGCTATTGGCGCAATGCCATGGGCGACGAAACCTTGACGATCCTGAAGGGTGTCTTCCCCCGCACGTGGATCCTCGATCCCCGCCAATTGCAGGCTTACGGGACCATCCCCGGCCTGTCGGTCAACGGCGACGGCATCCAGTCCTTCAGCCAGCTGGCCGGCGTGCCCAAGAGTGCCCGCCCCTATGTCGTCAAGCCTTCCGGCTTCTCGCCGCTGGCCTGGG